>CBHTVL010000157.1:0-5759 GCA_966096475.1 uncultured Burkholderiales bacterium | reverse complement strand
CGACAGGATTTTGGCGTGGGCACGGTCCGCGCGCAGGAACGCCGCGTGAGCCTGGCCGGGCATATTCCAGTCGGCCGAGTAACAACCCTCGCCCTTGATCAATCGCAGGTCTTCCAGGCGGGACAGTTTTGCGCCGCCGACATCAAACAGGTGGTGATGGTCCATAACGTTGACGCGCACCGCAGGCTGGACGCCTGAACGGTCCGCTCTCTCCTCCATTGGAATAGCGATTAGGATAACGCAAAAAGGCAAAAATGACCGCGGCAATCGTGTTGCGCCGGCACCCCCTGTCACGCACAATGCCGTGGTCGCAGTCCATATCGTAAAAAGCCCTTTTTGCAATGAAAAAAGACACACTGCTCACCCATGTCGGACGCAATCCGGCCGAGACCCACGGCACAGTCAACACGCCGGTTTACCGCACCTCCACCGTGGTTTTTCCCGATCTGGAAAGCTACGAAACGCGCGATCCGGATGATTACAAATCCATGCGTTACGGCATCCACGGCACGCCGACCACCTTTGCCTTTGAAGATGCGGTTGCCCGGATGGAAGGCGGCTACCAAGCCGTCGCGGTGCCTTCGGGACTGGCGGCGATCACGGCGGCCCTCTGCGCCTTCGTCAAAATGGGCGACCACCTGCTGGTTACCGACAGCGCCTATGCACCGACACGGATGTTCTGTGACCGCCAGCTGCGCGCCAACGGCGTCGAGGTCGAGTACTACGATCCACTGATCGGCGCCGGCATCGCGCGCCTGATCAAACCGAACACCAAGGCGGTGTTCTGCGAAGCGCCGGGTTCGCTGACCTTTGAAATGCAGGACATTCCGGCCATCGCTGCAGCCGCCCATGCCCGCGGCATTCCGGTGCTGGCCGACACCACCTGGGGCACACCGTACTTTTTCCGCTCCTTCGAACGCGGTGTCGATGTATCGATCCATGCCGCGACCAAGTACATCGTCGGCCACTCAGATGTGCTGATGGGCGTCATCGTCACCAATGAAAAATACTGGTTGCCGGTGCGCCACACCGTGGCCGACTTCGGTTACTGCGTCAGCCCCGACGACTGTTATCTGGCGCTGCGCGGTTTCCGTACCATCGGCGTGCGCATGAAACAGCAGATGGCCAACGCGATCACCGTAGCCAACTGGCTGCAGGGTCGCAGGGAAGTACAGCGTGTGCTGTTTCCGGCGCTGGAAAGCGATCCGGGCCATGCGATCTGGAAGCGCGACTTTGACGGTGCGGCCTCGCTGTTCGGCGTGGTGCTGCAGCCGGCATCACGGGAAAAGGTTGCGGCTTTTGTTGATGCGCTGAAACTCTTCGGCATCGGTTCCAGCTGGGGCGGTTATGAAAGCCTGGTCACCGCGCCGAATCCGGAAAAAGTACGCAGCGCGACGCAATGGAATCCCGGCGGGCCGACCATCCGCCTGCACATCGGCCTCGAAGATCCGGCCGACCTGATTGCCGATCTGGAACAGGCATTGAGCCGGCTGCGCTGATTCTTCAGAGCACGGCAGTTCGCATAAAAAAAGGCGCTCCGCAGAGCGCCTTTTTCCGTCCGGGCGGACGATTGTTTACCCGGCGGCTTATTTATTGTCGTTCTTGTCGCCCGCATTGCCTTTGCGGAACACATACATCACAAAACCGATGATCATGCCGAAGAACAGCACGGCGGAAACAATCAGCGCCGTCGGATCGGTGTCACCCTTGGGAACAACAGCAACAACCGCTTCATCGGCGAGGGCCGGCAATGCCGCCAAAAACATCGTGATTCCCGATGCCAGTTTTCTCTTCATCACAAACTCCCGCTCTACGGTGGTGAACAATAGGCCCGGCACCGGGTAGAGCCGGCGCCGCGCGCAGTTCATGCTGGGGAGTGCGCCTTGCTGCAGCCTTACTGCGACTTGCTGCAGGCTTACGGCAATCCGGCAGGAATCAGAAATACCCGTCCATCATCTTGTCGACCCAGGCCGGCAGGCGCACGTTTTCCTTGCGCTCGAAAGCGGGGATATACGGTTTGATGTCGAGCACCGGTGTGCCGTCGAGGGCATCCAGGCCGCGCACGGTGACCCCTTTGTCATCGACCGCCAGCAGTTCCACCGCGGTCACGCCGATCGGATTGGGACGGAATTTGGTGCGCTGGGCGAATACACCGACCGGAGCAAGGTTTTCCATGCCGCGCGGATTGCGCGCGATCTGTTTGGCCGCATCGAAAGGCGGGATCTTGTGCAGGTGAAAAATCACCACCACATGCGAAAACTCGCTGAGACCGGCCAGGCCTTTGACGTACAGCGGGTCCAGTTCAATGCGGGATTCGACATTCGCCCAGTGTCCGGCGGACATTTCGGTGCGGTCGCTGCGTACGACGCCAACGGGTTCAAACTGGGCCATGATCAAAAGCTCCTGCGGAGGATGAAGGCCGCAAACTTACCGCAAACAGCGGCGTCGCAGCAAAAACAAAGGGCCGGCTTGCGCCGGCCCTTCGGATGCAACTGGTAGGAGGTGCGAGATTCGAACTCGCGACCAACGGATTAAAAGTCCGCTGCTCTACCGGCTGAGCTAACCTCCCAAAAAGAGGCGGAATTCTAACCGTCGAGCCCCTAGGGGTCAACCCGCATTTACCCCTGAAAACCACCGGATACGCTCAATCCTCCTGCAACATCCGCCAATACTGGTATTTCATGGTGCCTGCCGCCCCGGCAACGATGGCCATAAAGGTCAGGAAGGCGCCCAGCGCCACGGTGGACATGCCGGTAATGGCCTGCCCCACGGTGCATCCCATCGACAGCACGCCGCCGACACCCATCAACACGCCGCCGATTGCATGATTGGCAAAATCCTTCATTGAAACAAACCACTCAATGCGAAAACCGCGTGTCGCCAGCGCATAAACAAAGGAACCGGCAATCACGCCGGCCAGCGCGACAACGCCGAAATTGATCAGCGAAAAATCACCGGGGCTCAACAGATAACGCACCGTATCGCCCATCGGGCTGATGAAGGTATAGGACTGCACCTGCACCCGGCTCGGCACGACGGTCGCGAACTCGGCATATTCCTTCCATGCCTGACCCAGCGGTCCGCCGGTGAGATACCAGCCGGCGAGCACCGCGAGCCCGACGGCGGTGCCGCCGAGCAGATTGTCAGCGCTGCCGCGGAATTCCGCGGAACGCAGCACAAACACCAGCAGACACGCCGCAATCAAACCACCGATGGCGGCATTAAATGCGCGCGATGGCGGCATCCCGGTCAGCCCGGCAATCACCGCGCCGAGTTCCTGCGAGGCGATGCCATGCTGCGCAAGATCAATTGAAGTCGCCGATACCCAGGGATGGAAGAGTTGCTCATAGAACGGCGTCCACAGCATCAGATAGGACATCACTGCGGCGATCGCCAGCACCACCAGTGATTTCAGATTACCGGCGCCGACGCGCACCAGCGTCTTGTTGCCGCAACCGCTGCCCAGCGTCATGCCGATACCGAACAGCGCGCCGCCGACAATAAAACGCAGCCAGCTGAAACCGGCGGCGCGGTACGGCGGAAAGGTTTCACTGCCGAGGGTAATGATGCCGGCGGATTCCATGATCGCCACGCCACCCATCGCCACCGCCATCGCCAGCAGCCACGCACGCATGCGGCCGTGATCACCCATATTGATCCAGTCGGAGACCGCGCCCATGGTGCAGAAATTGGTCTTGTTGACGATGACGCCCAGCACCGCGGCGATGACAAACACCGAGGCCAGCACCTGGTAATGCACGTTGATTTCCATCACTCGCTCCCGTGACCCTTGATCGCTGCTGCGGCGAGTGTAATGCCCGCCCGGGGAACCACTTTAACTATTTGTTTTTATTGAATTATTTGTAGTGCGTCGGGTCGGCGACGCCGGCGCCTTCGAAACCGGCGCGGCGCAGGCGGCAGGAATCACAGACGCCGCAGGCGCGCCCTGCCGCATCAGCCTGATAACACGATACCGTCAGCGCGTAATCCACGCCCAGCGCCGTGCCGCGGCGGATGATGTCGGCCTTGCTCAATGTGATGATCGGCGTGTGCAGATTCAGCCGCCGGCCTTCAACGGCGGCCTTGGTCGCCAGATTCGCCAGTGTTTCAAAGGCGCGCATGTAATCAGGACGGCAATCGGGATAACCGGAGTAATCCACCGCATTGGCGCCGAACCAGATGTCGGCGGCGCCGGTGACTTCAGCCTCAGCCAGCGCGAGCGCCAGCATGATGGTGTTGCGCGCCGGCACATAGGTCACCGGTATGCCCGGCTGCACGCCGTCCACCGGCACCGCGATCGCCGGATCGGTCAATGCCGAACCGCCGACCGCACCGAGATCGATGCGCACGACCTTGTGTGCCTTCGCACCCAGCGCCTGCGCCACCCGCACGGCGGCATCCAGTTCGGAACGATGGCGCTGGCCGTAATCAATCGACAGGCAATGACAGTCATGGCCGGCGGCGCGGGCCATCGCCAGTGTGGTGGCGGAATCCAGACCGCCGGAAAGCAGTACTACTGCAGGTGATGTCATCGTTCAGTATTCCGTTCAGTGCCCGGCTCAGTGGCCAGCTCAGTGCCCAGGTTTCTCGCCCCACAGCAGCTTGTGCAACTGCAGCTGCATGCGCACCGGCAGACGATCACGGAGGATCCACTCGGCGAGCAGGCGCGGCTCGAGTTTGCCGTGCACCGGCGACAGCAGCAGCGGGCATTTCGCATCCAACTGATGCTGACGGATCTGCTCGCAGGCCCACAGATAATCGCCTTCATCGCAGAGCACAAACTTGATCTCGTCATGCGGCGTCAGATGCCCGAGGTTCGACCACAGATTGCGTTCGCATTCACCGGAACCGGGCGTTTTCAGATCGAGGATTTTTGAAATGCGCGGATCGACTGCCGACACATCCAGCGCGCCGCTGGTTTCCAGCGACACCGAATAACCGGCATCCGCGAGGCGCTGCAACAGCAGCGGCGCCTGCTTCTGCGCCAGCGGTTCGCCGCCGGTCAACGTCACGTAATGCGCGCCCAGCGCGGCGACACGACCGAGGATTTCATCCAGCGTCAGCGACTCGCCGCCATGGAAAGCGTAAGCGGTGTCGCAATAACCGCAGCGCAGCGGGCAACCGGTCAGGCGCACAAATACCGTGGGCAATCCGGTGCGGCTGGTTTCACCCTGCAGCGAATGGAAAATCTCCGTCACGCGCAGCGTGGTCGCTGCGGAAACGGCGGCGTTTTTTTCAGTTACGGTGGTGTTCACGGTAGTGATTCTACCGTCATGCGGCGCGAAGCCGCAGCCGATCAGCGCAGATTGGCGACGCGGCGGCGCGCTTTTTCGGCGGCTTCAGACGAAGGATAACGTGCGATCAGGCCGTCCATGGTCTTGCGTGCGGCGGCGTTGTCGCCGGCTTCGAGTTGCGCGCTGGCCATATTGAGCAGCCCGTCCGGCACCGAAGAACTGTCCGGATAAGCCGACAGCAGTTTCTGCTGGCTGGCGATGGCGTTCTTGTAATCACGCAGATTGAAATAGGAATCGCCGATCCAGTACTGGGCGCGCGGCGCCAGCGTGCTTTTCGGATATTTGGCGATAAAGCCCTGGAATGCGGTGATCGCACCCTGGTAATTGCCGATGCGGCGCTGGCCCTGGGCACGTTCATAGGCTTCGTTCTCTTCCGCGCTGACGTTGGCGGCAGCAGCCGGTTTGGGGGCTTCGGCTGCTGCTGCACCCGCCGGCGCAGCAGCCCCTGCGGCCGGTGCCGCCGCG
>CBHTVL010000156.1:0-5784 GCA_966096475.1 uncultured Burkholderiales bacterium | reverse complement strand
GTGATCCCCGGTGATACGCCGCCGGGTGATCTGGTGATGAGTCACATGTCGGTCAATTTCGACCGCACCGGTTTTCAGGAAGACCTCAACGTCGCGTTTCCGCTGCAGCGGCTGCGCGAATTGGCATCAGCCGGAGTGATCGGTGAGGTCGCGGATTTCCATTATTCGTTCATGGGGGCGGCGCCGATCCGCGCACTCGAACCCAAGGCCCGCGAACTGGCGGCGCTGCTGAAAAAAGATCGCGTAGACGCGGTTGTACTAACACCGGTCTGACCGAACTGCACGTGCGCCGTGGGCGCACTGAGCCACTACCTGGAGCGCGAAGGCGTTGCGACTGCGCAGATCAGTCTGATCCGTGAGCAGACCGCGGCGATCCGGCCACCACGCGCCTTGTGGGTGCCATTCATGCTTGGACGGCCATTGGGCGCACCGAATGAGCCTGACTTTCAGCGTCGGGTTCTGCACGCACTGCTGGCACTTTTTGAACGTAAGGCCGGACCGGTGCTCGAAGATTTTCAGGAGGACGCACCGCCAGCAAAAGTGCAGGAAGGCGGATTCGCCTGTCCGGTCAGTTTTGCGCCGGCGCGGATTTCGATGGATGAACCGGGTGCGGCGCTGCGCGAAGAGATTGCGCAACTGGCGCCTTGGTACGATCTGGCGAAAAAACGCCGCGGCCGCACCACAGTCGGGGTATTCGGCGCGACGGTGGATGAGGCGGCTAATCATGTCACCGCTTATCTGGAGGGCAAGCCGGTTGCTGCACCCAAGCCTGACTGGTCGGCAGGCATGGCTGTGAAGCGCGCTTGTGACGACATCAAGGCCTATTACTACGAAGCGGTTGCGGCACAGCCGGGCAATCTCGAGCCGTTCGCCATCGAGCGCTGGTTCTGGCGCGAAACCGCGGCTGCTCGCGCCTTGCTGGCGATGCGCGATATCTGCCTGAACAGCGATGATGCCTCGCTCAAGCCGCTGGGTAAACAAAGTCTGATTCCGCGATCCGTAACCGAACAGAAATAGCGCACAGGTCAGGCGTCGTTGCCGGGACATTACGGATCGTTCGGCAGATGCCGGACCGGCGTGTTTTTATGGTGCTGGCGTTGACCGCAACCCTCTGATTGCGCTACATTTCCTGACCCTGCCGCGGGTCCCGCACCCTCATGACCAAAACCACAAAAAACGCATCCGCCACACCCACTTTCGAGACGGCCCTGGCCGAGCTCGAAAAGATCGTTGAAGCGATGGAAGAGGGCCAGATGCCGCTGGAGCAGTCGCTCGCCGCCTACAAGCGCGGCGCCGAACTGCTCAAGTTCTGTCAGGCGCAGCTCCATGATGCCCAGCAGCAAGTGAAGATTTTGGAAAATGGCGTGCTGAAGAATTTCGGCGCTGCCGAGCAGTAGCCCCTTCAGACCATTGTGACTTCCAACGACTTTCAGGCCTGGACCGCCGCCGGGCAGTCCCGTATCGAAGCCTTTCTGCAGAAAGTGCTGCCTTCGCCGGACATCGCACCGCAGCGTCTGCATGCCGCGATGCGCTACGCCGTACTCGGCGCCGGCAAGCGTGTGCGACCGCTGCTGGCCTATGCCGCCGGCGAACTGTCGCAGGCCGATCCGGAGCGCGTCACCGTTGCCGGCGCCGCTGTGGAAATCATCCACGCCTATTCGCTGGTGCATGACGATCTGCCGTGCATGGATGACGATGTGCTCCGTCGCGGCAAGCCGACCTGTCATGTCGAGTTCGATGAACCGACCGCACTGCTGGTCGGTGATGCGTTGCAGAGCCTGTCGTTCCAGCTGCTCGGTGAATACGCGCTGGCCCCTGACGCCAAGGCGCAGCTCGAAATGATCAAGCTGCTGGGCATGGCTTCCGGTTCGCGCGGCATGGCCGGCGGACAGGCGATTGATCTCGCCGCTGTCGGCAAAACACTGACCGTGCCCGAACTCGAATTCATGCATATCCACAAAACCGGTGCGCTGATCCGTGCGGCGGCGGTGCTCGGCGCGCGCTGCGGCAGCGGCCTGAGTGAAGCGGAATTCGCGCACGTCGATGCCTATGCCAAGGCCGTCGGTCTGGCCTTTCAGGTGGTGGATGACGTGCTGGATGCCGAAGCCCCTACCGCGACACTGGGAAAAACCGCCGGCAAGGATGCCGAGCAGGGCAAACCCACCTATGTCAGCGCCATGGGCATCCCCCAGGCCAAGGCATTGGCCGCGCAACTGCGCGAAGAAGCCCTTGCCGCCATCGCGCCTTTCGGCGCCCGCGGCGCGCGATTGGCACAACTCGCGGATTTCATCGTCCTGCGCAAGTTCTGAGACAATGTTGAGATGAGCGGGACACTGACCATAGACGGCGCCGGAGACATGGACCGACCGCAATACGAATTGCTGAAAGCCATCGCCTCGCCGGCCGATCTGCGACTGCTCGAACGCAGCCAGCTGCCGCGCCTGGCCGCTGAACTGCGCCAGTATCTGGTCGAGTCGGTCAGTCAGACCGGCGGTCACCTGTCTTCGAATCTCGGTACGGTTGAGCTGACCATTGCCCTGCATTACGTCTTCGACACGCCGCATGACCGGCTGGTGTGGGATGTCGGCCACCAGACCTACGGCCACAAGATCCTTACCGGGCGCCGCGAAGGCATGAAGAATCTGCGCATGTGGAAAGGCCTGTCCGGTTTCCCGCAGCGTGAAGAATCCGAGTACGACACTTTCGGCACCGCGCATTCGAGCACCTCGATCAGCGCCGCGCTGGGCATGGCGGTGGCCGCCAAGCTCAAAGGCGAGCCGCGCCGCGCAGTGGCGATCATCGGCGACGGTGCGATGACCGCCGGCATGGCCTTCGAGGCGCTGAACAATGCCGGCGACATGGACGTCGACCTGTTGGTGATCCTCAACGACAACGACATGTCGATTTCGCCGCCGGTGGGCGCGCTGAACAAATACCTCGCCAAGCTGATGTCGGGCCGCTTCTACGCCAAGGCCAAGGATCTTGGCACCAAGGTGCTGGGTGATCTCGCGCGGCGCGCCGAAGAGCATGTGAAGGGCATGGTTACGCCGGGCACGATGTTCGAGGAGTTCGGCTTCAACTACATCGGGCCGATCGACGGCCATGATCTTGATGCGCTGCTGCCGACGCTGAACAACATCAAACGCCTCAAGGGTCCGCAGTTCCTGCACGTGGTGACGCGCAAGGGCCAGGGTTACAAGCTGGCCGAGGCCGATCCGATCCTGTATCACGGCGTATCGAAGTTCGATCACAAGGCCGGCATCGCCGGCGGTAAATCCGGCGGCAAACCAACTTATACGCAGGTGTTCGGCGACTGGCTGTGCGACATGGCCGAGCGCGATCCGCGGCTGGTGGCAATCACGCCGGCGATGCGCGAAGGTTCGGGCATGGTCAGGTTCGCGCAGCAGTATCCGAAGCGTTATTTTGACGTCGGCATCGCCGAACAGCATGCCGTGACCTTTGCCGCGGGCATTGCCTGCGAAGGTTACAAACCAGTGGTCGCGATCTATTCAACCTTCCTGCAGCGCGGTTACGACCAGCTGATCCACGACGTGCAGATCCAGAATCTGCCGGTGGTGTTTGCGCTGGATCGCGGCGGTCTGGTCGGCGCCGACGGCGCCACCCACAACGGCAGCTTTGATCTGAGTTTCCTGCGCTGCCTGCCGAATATGACGGTGATGACGCCGTCCGATGAAAACGAATGCCGGCAGATGCTCTACACGGCTTTCCAGATGAACAGTCCGGTGGCGGTGCGTTATCCGCGCGGCAGCGGCCCCGGCGCGCCGGTGCAGAAGGAAATGACCACGCTGAACGTCGGTCGCGGCGAAGTGCGGCGTCAGGGCAAAGGCCGTGTGGCGATTCTCGCTTTCGGTTCGATGCTCGCGCCGGCGCTGGCGATTGCCGATGAGTTCGACGCCACGGTCGCCAATATGCGTTTCGTCAAACCGCTGGATGTCGAACTGGTGCGTGAACTCGCGGGATCGCATGATCTGCTGGTGACGGTCGAAGAAAACGTGATCATGGGCGGCGCCGGCAGCGCCGTACTCGAGGCGCTGGAGCAGCAGTCCTGTGCCGTGCCGGTTCTGCAGCTGGGCCTGCCCGATCGCTTTATCGAACAGGGTGACCCGGCGGTGCAGCTGGCCAGCGTCGGCCTTGATGCCGAAGGCATTGCCTTGTCTATCCGTCGCCGGCTTGAAACCGAAGCTGCGCGTAACACGGCCAAACGGAGCGGATGATGCGCAAACAGAATGTGATGGACGGCTACGCCAAGATCGATCAGTACAACCCGAAAACCATCAGCAGCATCGCAAAGAAGTACACCGGCATCCTTGAAGACATCGGTGAAGACCCGACGCGTGAGGGTCTGGAGAAGACGCCGGAGCGCGTCGCCAAGGCGCTGCAGTTCCTGACCCACGGTTATGACCTCGATCCCGCGGAGATCCTCAAGTCTGCGATGTTTACCGAGGAATACCAGCAGATGGTGATCGTGCGCGACATCGAGGTCTATTCGCTGTGCGAGCATCACATGCTGCCTTTTTTCGGCAAGGCGCATGTTGCCTATATTCCCAAGGGCCGCATTGTCGGTCTGTCGAAACTGCCGCGCGTGGTGGATGCGTTTGCGCGCCGCCTGCAGGTGCAGGAACGCCTGACCGTGCAGATCCGCGACTGCATCCAGCAGACGCTGAAGCCGGCGGGCGTTGCCGTGGTGATCGAGGCGCAACATATGTGCATGATCATGCGCGGCATCCAGAAACAGCATTCGGTGGCGACGACGTCGGCGTTCACGGGCGAGTTCAACAAGGATGTGACGCGCTCCGAATTCCTGCGGCTGATCGCCGCAAAAGCATGAAAAAAACAACAATAAAATCAAATATTTACATAACACCCTTGGTATGAGCAGCAAAACCAAAGGCAGCGATTATCTGGTCGAGCAGGTTCTGCCGGCGGTGCGCCGCGGCGACATGCTGATTCTGGTCGACAGCGAAGACCGCGAGAACGAAGGCGATCTTTATATCGCTGCCGAACGCGCCACCCCCGAAGCGATCAACTTCATGGCCAGCGAAGGCCGCGGCCTGGTGTCGCTGGCGCTGACCGAAGACCGGCTGCGCACGCTGGGCCTGTCACTGATCACCGATGACCGCGGCAACCAGACCAAATTCGGCACCGCCTTCGCCACACCGATTGATGCCCGCGAAGGCGTCGGTTCCGGCATGTCGGCGCAGGACCGTGCACGCACCATTGCCGTGGCGATTGCCGACAATGCCCAACCCGCCGATCTGATCCGCCCGGGACGGCTGCAGACGCTGCGTGCCGTTGACGGCGGCGTGATCGCGCGTCGCGGCCATACCGAAGCGGCAGTGGATCTCGCGCGGCTGGCCGGACTCAAACCCGCCGGCGTGATCTGCGAAATCATGAATCCCGACGGCACGATGGCGCGTATGGCCGACCTCGAAGCCTTCGCCAAAAAACACGGCATCCATATTCTCAAGATCAGCGACCTCGTCGCCTATCGCGAGAACGAACGCGAAATCCGCCGCAAAGCCGAGACTGTGCTGCCGACCAGCAAGGCCGGCACGTTCAAGATGATTGTTTACGCCGACAACCTCGAATCGGAACTGTTTGTCGCGCTGGTGAAAGGCGAGATCAAATCCGATGAACCGGTCCTGGTGCGCCTGCATTCACAGTGTCTGACCGGCGACGTCTTCGGTTCCGAGCGCTGCGACTGCGGCGAGCAGCTCGAAGCCGCGATGCACAAGATCGAGGAAGCCGGCCGCGGTGTGCTGG
>CBHTVL010000155.1:0-5789 GCA_966096475.1 uncultured Burkholderiales bacterium | reverse complement strand
AGCGAGCCACCGAACTGACTGACATGTTTTCCCGCAGTCCATGGCGATGATGAAGAGCCCGCGAGAATGTTGTCCTGCCAGGCTTGTTGCACGGAAAGGTAAACCGTAGCGATCTGTGGCGCTTCCTGCTGCACCACCTGCAGCGTGCGCCAGTCAAAGGACTGGATGGTGACCCGGGATTCGAGTTTCTCGGCGCGTATCAGCGCAATCAGCGCGCGCGCGAATTCCGCCGGCGGCAGCGTTCGTTGCGGATGCTCCGGTAAAATCTTGGTTTCAATATTGAACCGCACCCGGTTGTTGCCGGCGCGCCGGGCCAGTGCAAACACGTCCGTCAGGCGCGGTATGCGCGTGCCGTCCACCGCCTGTTGCTGCGCAAAACGCTGAGCATAGGTTGTGCCGGAACGGATACGGCCGACATCGTAGCGCTGCAGTTCGGCGACGGTGAGCGCATGGATCGCGAGGTCATTGCGTTCCAGCCATTGCCCGTCCGGGCCGCGGGTGATTTCGGGATTCAGCACGGCATCGTGACTGACAACGACCACGCCGTCCCGGCTGACTGCGACATCGAGTTCCAGCGTGGTGACGCCCAGCGTGAGTGCATGGGCGAATGCCGGCAGCGTGTTTTCCGGCAGCAGTCCGCGCGCGCCGCGATGGCCCTGCAGATCCAGACCTGATGCAGCGCCGGTGATCATCAGCAGAACGGTTGCGATGAAAAGGCGGCACATGCGGCGCGCATATTACTCGCCGGCGGCGAGGAAGGAAGTCAGCCGCCAGCCGCTTTCACTTTTGCGGAAACAGGCCAGATGCTCAATCGGACTGCGGATATGTTCTTCAGGGATATAACCGTCCCGGTCCTGTGCCCGGATGCGTACCCATTTTTGTTTGTTGTCGGCGTCCCGGTCATCGACTTCCCAATCCGCAACCCGCACGATGACATGGCCCAGCGCGCCTTGTACGGACGCGCTGCCCGAGGGCCCGCTGCGCACCTCGGTTTGTTTTGCGGTGATTGCGCCATAACCGTGAGGATCGATGTCCTTGGGCCATTGCGGCAACACATAAGGTGCACACAGGCTGCGCGGCATATGGTCGTGGCGGTACCAGGCGGCGGCAAGCTGCAGCGCCCGCGGCAACTCTCGCCACAAGGGACTGTTTTCGGCATCGGGTTCCCACTGCCGGATGAATTCCTCGAGACCGCGCGGCTGTTCCAGTCCGTTGCGCACATTGCGGTCAACAATGCCGAGCACGAACTTGCGGTCGCGTTGCTGGATCGCCGTCAGCAACCGGTCGCGGAAGCGGATCCACGACATATCGCCGGCGGCTTCGTCGCGCGGCACGAAGGCGGGATCTTCCGCCGGTGTTGCTGCGCCCGCATTCAGGCCCAGTGCGAGCAGCACAGCACAGCTGATGCGGATCAACAGGTTTTTGATTAACGACGCAGGCATCGGATCTTGGAACCCCGGTGTTCCGGGGTCCCGGAAGAATGGAGCCGTATCTTAAGCGGCGGCCATGGGCCGCACAACCGGGACCTCAGGCAGCAGCGGCCTGTTGTGCGCGCAGCAAATCCACAGCGGCATCGCGCGAATCGATGACGCGCTGGCGGGCAATACGTTCTGCCGCATCGCCATCACCGTCGCGGATGGCCTGCAGCAATCCCTGCCAGTGACGGACGGATTGCCTGCGGCGGTCTGCCGATGACAGTCCCAGCCGGGTGTAGCGCACGGTCTGCACGGCGAGTGAGCCGAGGATGGTTTGCAGCCGGCGGTTGCCGGCGGCCTGGGTCAGCAGACGGTTTAGCCGGGTGACGGTTTCAATGTATTCATCGCCGTTGCCTGGCAGCTCGGCGGCCTGGACCAGGCGCCGGATGTCCTCTTCGATCAGCGGCAGCAGCGCATCGCGTTGCGGGCTTTCGGCGATCAGGCGGTCGCGCAGGCCGTTGAGCATGGCGCGGATATCGAAGATTTCATTGACCTCTTCGATGGTCGGATTGGTGACCTGGGCGCCGCGCCGGGCGAGGATGATGACCAGACCTTCTTTTTCCAGTAGCCGCAGCGCTTCGCGTACCGGTCCGCGGCTGACTTCGAATTCCGCCGCCACCGCCTGTTCCATGATGCGCTGTCCCGGCGCATAGGCGCCGGACACGATGCGCGCAGACAGCTGGTTCGCAATCTGCTCGGGCAGCGATTGCGTCAGCGGTGCGTCAATCCGCAGCTGCGTCATCACATCGTTGGGTGCGGGATGGCCAAGGGTGGTCATGATGGATTCCAAGATACGGCCACTTTGTAGGATTGTCAACAATCTTCTTGACAACAAAAGAGGTGCGGACTAGCATTCCCTATTCAACAGAACGAACCTGAGGAGCGCGACCATGGCCCGAATTGAAGTCAAATCTGAAATCACCGGTACCGTCTGGCAACTCAAAGCCAAGCCGGGTGACAAGGTCGAAGGCGGCGATGTGCTGATCGTCATTGAGTCGATGAAGATGGAAATCCCGGTTATCACCGAAGACGGCGGCACGGTCAAAGAAATTCTGGTCAAGGAAAAAGACCCGGTCTCCGAAGGCCAGGTCGTCGCCATTATCGAAGAATGAGACAACAGTAAGCAGATACTTCGCGCAGCATAGCGAGCGCACGCTTACAATATAAATTATTGTTTTTAAACAATAAATTGAAGAGCCCCCGGTGATGAGCTGGCAGTCTGAAATCGACGAGCTGCAGCGGCGCCGCCAGCTGGCAGAAGCCTGTGGTGGTGCGGAAGCAGTGGCCAAACACCACGCCCAAGGCAAGCTGACGGTGCGGGAGCGCGTGGCGGCGCTGGCCGACCCGGGGTCGTTTCGCGAGGTCGGCAAGCTGGCCGGCAAGGCGATTTATGACGCAGCCGGACAGCTGAAGAGTTTCGAACCGGCGCCTTATGTCATGGGTCTCGGTCGCATCAATGGCCGGCCGGTCGCGATCGGCGGCGAGGATTACACCATCCGCGCCGGCACCGGTTTCGGCAGCGATCGCCGTAAAGGCGGGCAGGGCGGCTTCATCGAAGACCTCGCTTTTGAGTACCGGATCCCGCTGATCAACCTGATCGACGGCACCGGCGGGACGGTCAACACCGCCAAGCGCAAAGGTTACACCGTTGTTCCCGGCTACGGTCAGGACGGCATCGAACGCTCGGTGGAACTGCTGGGCCAGGTGCCGGTGGTGTCGGCGGTGATGGGTACGACCGCGGGCGGCCCGTCGATGCGCGCGATCCTCGCCCACTGGTCGATCATGGTCAAAGGCACGGGTCAGATTTTTGCGGCAGGGCCGCCGGTAGTCGAACGGGCCTTTGGCGAAAAGCTGCACAAGGACGAACTGGGCGGTACCAAGGTCGCGGTCGATACCGCAGGCACCATCGACAACGTGGCCGAGAACGAACAGGACTGTTTCGAACAGATCCGCCGTTTCCTGTCGTACATGCCGCAGAACGTCTGGGAACTGCCGCCGGTTGAAAACATCGGTGATCCGGTGGATCGCTGCGAGGACGCGCTGGCCAGCATCGTGCCGCGTTCCAACCGCCAGGCCTACAACATGAAAAAGCTGGTCGGCATGATTGTCGACCGTGATTCGCTGTTCGAAATCCAGCCGACCTTCGGCAAGGCCGTGATCACCGGGCTGGCGCGGATGAACGGCAAGGTTGTCGGCATTATCGCCAGCAATCCGATGGTCGGCGGCATCATGGACGTCAAGGCAGCACGCAAGCAGGGTCACTTCGCCGAGCTTTGCGACATGTTCAATATTCCGATCATCCTGTTCGCCGACATTCCGGGACTGATGGTCGGACGCGAATCCGAAGCCGATGCCATTCTGCGCGAAGGCGTGCGCACGCGTTACATCCTCGGTCAGGCAAGAGTGCCGATGTTCACGGTGATCGTGCGCAAATGTTACGGCGTCGCCGGTGGCGGCTTTATCGATCGCGCCGGCCTTAATTTCAAGATTGCCTGGCCGTCAGGCGAGTGGGGCTCCCTGCCGGTCGAAGGTGGGGTCAAAGCGGCCTACCGTCGTGAAATTGAAAGCGCGCCGGACCCCGCCGCGAGGGAACGCGAAATCGAAGCCGAGCTGAAGCAACTGGCTTCACCCTTCCGCACCGCCGAAGCCTTTGCGATTGAAGACCTGATCGATCCGCGCGAGACGCGTCCCTATTTGTGCCAGTTCATCGATGCGATGCAGGGCCGGCTGGCCAGCCAGCTCGGTCCGAAGTATCGCGCCGGCGTTCGGCCTTGATGTATAACTAATTGTTTTTATTGGATATTTAATATGGCTTTCGAAGCATTGTTGCAGGAATACGAAGCCCGCCGCGCCAAGGCGCTGGCCGGTGGCGGTGAAGAGAAATACGCGAAGCGCACGGCCAAAGGCATCTGGAATGCCCGCCAGCGCATCGATTACCTGATGGACAAGGGCTCGTTCATTGAATCGGGCCTGTTCGGTTCCTCCGGTGTTTACGCGGAACAGGAAGACGAAACGCAGACGGACGGCAAACTCGCCGGCTTCGGCCGCATCGACGGCCGCGATGTCTGTCTGGTGGTCAACGACTTCACGGTGAAGGGCGCGTCGACCTCGGCGACCAACAGCAAAAAAATCGGTCACATGAAACGCACCGCCACCGAGCGCGGCATGCCGCTGGTGCTGATCGGTGAATCCACCGGCGCGCGCCTGCCGGATGCGATGGGTTCGCGCGGGATGGGCTTATTGCTGGGCAACGACAACACCCAGTTCCGCCGCATGCGCGAAGTACCGATGGCTGCCGCAGCCTTCGGGCCTTCATTCGGTTCATCAACATGGCTGATGTGCCAGTCCGATTTCGCGATCATGCACAAGAGCGCGATCATGGCGGTGTCCAGCCCGGGACTGGTTTCAATGGCGCTGGGCGAGAAAGTTTCTGCCGAAGACCTCGGCGGCTGGCGTCTGCATGCCGAAACCACGGGCCTGATCGATCAGTTTGCCGATACCGAAGAAGAGGTATTCGACCAGATCAAGAAATTCCTGTCCTACATGCCCAGCCATCATCGCGAAGCGCCGCCGGATGCGCCGGTGCCCGCGGGTTCCGGTGCGGACATGGCGAAAATATTCGACATCCTGCCCGAGAGCCGCACCCAGGTGTACGACATGAAGCGGGTGATCAAGTGCATCATCGACAAGGATTCGCTGCTCGAAATGAAGCCGCGATTCGGCAAAAGCGCGGTGACGGCGCTGGCCCGCCTCGGCGGTAAATCAGTGGGCATCATCGCCAATAACCCGCTGCACCGTGGCGGGGCGCTGGATGCTGACGCCTGCCGCAAGATTGTCGATTTCATCGTGATGTGCGATTCCTTCAACATCCCCTTCGTGATGCTGGTCGACACCCCGGGTTTCCAGATCGGCACCGACGCCGAGCGCGCCGGCGCGCCGGGCAAGATCATGAACGTCATGAATGCGCTGACGCTGGTTACGGTGCCGCACATTTCGGTGATCGTGCGCAAGAGCTACGGCCGGGCCTACGTCTGTATGGGCGGCGGTCGCCACTCCGATGAAGTCGGCGCCTGGCCTTCCGCCGAGGTCAGTTTCATGAGCCCGGATTGCGCCACCAAGATCGTGCACAACGTCGGCATCGGCGAGCCGGGTTTCGAGGAAGCGCTGGCTGATATCCGCAAGGGTGCCGATGTCTGGGGCCTCGCCGCGGTCTATGCCGCACAGTCGGTGATCAAGCCGCAGGACACGCGCGATTACCTGATCCGCATGCTCGATGTTTACAAGCTGCGCATGACCAAGGGCGTCGGGCAGCAC
>CBHTVL010000154.1:0-5794 GCA_966096475.1 uncultured Burkholderiales bacterium | reverse complement strand
CATCTGGCACGCATCGGTAATTCAGTGAAGCTGCCGTTTTTCATATTCAATCCGCCGGTCGAATCCGTTGGAACAACACTGTCGACGGAAATCGTACTGGAGCTGATTGAAAAACTGCCGAATCTGGCCGGTGTGGTCGATGCAGGCCTGGATTTTGTATTCATGGAAGAGGTCATGTGCAACGGCCGGCCCCTGCGTCCGGACTTGCAGTTGATCGCCGGCGCCGACTTCATGGTTTCGGCGGGCGCACTGGGCGGATCGGGCGTTTTTTCGCCGTTGTCATCCGTAGCACCCAAACTGGTGCGGGAACTGTTCGAACTCTGCCGCAAAGGACAATTCGTTGAAGCCCGTATGGCGCAGGAAAACATCGGTGCACTGAATCATGCGATCAAGGCAGCGGGCGCATCCGGTTTGCGGGACGGACTGACCGGGCTGAAGACCGTGCTGGCCAGCATGGGACGGGATTGCGGCGTGCCGCGGCCTCCGGTGCGTTCTGCCGGGGAGATTGAGCGCGGTCATCTGCTCGAAGCGATTGCGGCCATGCCTTTCCTGAAAGACGAGCCGCGGGGTTGGTGATGTCGACAGGCGGATCCGCAGGTTCATCAAAACCGGGTGCGCTGGTGACCGGTGCTTCCTACGGCGTCGGTGCAGCCACAGCACTTGCACTGGCGCGTGAAGGATTTGACCTCGCGTTATCCGCGACCCGTTTGTCCAATCTGGATGCGACAGCAAAAGCCCTGCAGACGACGGGATGCCGTATCGTCAAAGTCGAACTCGATCTGTGTTCGCAATCGAGCATTGAGGCCGCGATCGCATCCGTAACCGGCGCTTGCGGGCGCCTGGACGTGCTGGTCAACAACGCCGCAGTCAATCTGCGCAAAGCCGCGCTGGATGTGACCCCCGAGGAGTGGGATGCCGTACTGCGGGCCAATACCACCGGCACTTTTTTCATTACTCAGGCTTTTGCGCGACAGCGCATCAAAGCCGGGCAGCCCGGATGCGTGGTGAACGTGTCTTCAACCCACGGCCTTGTCGGTGCGGCAGAACGGTCGACCTATGGCGTTTCCAAGGGCGCGGTTCTGCAGATGACGCGCATGCTGGCCATCGAGTGGGCGCCGCATGGCATCCGTGTCAATGCGGTTGCGCCCGGGCGGCTGGATACCGCATCGCCGTCGCGCGCCGCCAAGTCGGGTGATGCCAAATACATGCAGGCCATGCTCGACCGCATTCCCCTGCACCGGCTGGCGACAGCCGAAGATGTTGCAGAGGCGGTGGCGTATCTGGCAGGCCCGCGCGGCGGATTCGTCACCGGGCATACAATGGTTATCGATGGCGGCCTGACCGCTTACTAAAAATAACCCGCTTCGCATCAATCCGTCGGATTGTGCGGGTCAGGGTCAACGCAGTACCGCTTTGCCCACGGAGGGGATCATGATGCACATGAATCGGGTTATTCCTGAGCGCAGCCTGTGTTACCGGCTCCGGATGTTGCTGCTGGTGATGTCCGGATTATTCGCGGCCCAGGCGCTTGCCGCTTATCCCGACCGGCCGATCCGGCTGATCGTGCCTTCGCCGGCAGGCGGCGGAACTGATTCGTCGACCCGGGCGATCACCCCGAAGTTGAGCGAAATCCTCCGCCAGAACATCATTATCGACAACCGCGGCGGTGCCAGCGGCAATCTCGGCGCGGAAATGGCCGCCCAGGCGCCCGCAGACGGTTACACGCTGCTGGCGATCATCGCCTCGCACACCAGCAATCCGGCGGTGATGCGCTCGGTTTCCTTTGATCTGGCGCGGGACTTCGCGCCGATTTCCCGCACCGTCACGCTGCCGAACCTGCTGGTTTCACATCCCTCGATTGCGGCAAAAGACACACGCGAATTGATTGCGTTGCTGAAAAGCAAACCGGGCCAGGTGCAGTTTGCGTCGGGCGGGATCGGATCCATTCAGCACTTCGCGATGGAGCTGTTTGTCTACATGGCCAAGCTGAAAATGATTCATGTGCCGTACAAGGGCGTGGGGCCGGCCACCAGCGATGTCATTGCGGGGCATGTACCGCTGATTGCCGCCAATATTCTGACGGTACTTCCCCATGTCAAATCCGGACGTTTGCGCGCCTATGGCGTGAGCAGCCTTGAGCGGTCGTCAGCTGCGCCGGAGATCCCGACGGTTGCCGAGGCGGGCTTGCCCGGCTATGAAGCGGTGCAATGGTACGGACTGGTTGCTCCGGCAAAAACCCCGCCCGCCATCGTCAACCAGCTCCACACCGCGGTGGTGCAGGTGTTGAATGATCCCGAAATCCGTCAGCGATTCCAGAGCGGTGGTGCCGAGCCTTCGCCGAGCGAATCACCGGCAGCCTACGCCAAACTGATCCGCAGCGAGCTCAAAAAATGGGCTGATGTGGCAAAAGCGGCCGGCATCAAACCGGAGTAAGCGCGGGCAAGGGGATGTGTTTCACTGCCGGCCGGCAAGGATAAGCCGCATACCGCGGGTGGCAAGGTAGAATTTCGCGCATGCGGCGCATCTCCGATCCTCCTGCAGCAAAACGCGAAATATCTCCAGATGAAACGGAGCGCGCACGCCAGCTGTTTTTAAAAGGCGTCGCCTTGCACGAGAAAGGCCTGCTGGGCGAAGCCAAAACCTGTTTTGCGGAAGTACTGGGATTGCAGCCGGCGCATGCCGGGGCCCTGCATGCCCTGGGTGTTATTGCCGCCCAGTCCGGCCGGCCCAGGCAGGCCGTCAAACTGATCGATCAGGCACTGAAACTCCAGCCGCAGTTTGCGCTGGCTTATTACAACCGTGGCAACGCGCTCAAGGATGCCGGGCAGATCGAGGCGGCGATCGCGAGTTATGACCGTGCCCTGGCCATTCAGCCGGGCCTGGCCAGAGCCGCCGGCAGCCGCCGTTTATTGCTGCAGTCGGTGAAGCGGTCCGGCACAGCACTTCCATCTCCGACATCAGCCGCATCCGCAAAACGCCATTACAAAACCGGTTTCAAGCTGCAGTCGTTGCAGAACCATGAAGAAGCCGTTGCCAGCTTTGATCAGGCGATTGCGCTGCAAGCGGATTTTGCCGAGGCTTACAACGGCCGCGGAATCGCACTGAAAGGGCTCGGGCAGTTTGACGCGGCGATCGCCAGCTATGACCGCGCGCTGGCCATCAAACCGGATTTTGCGCAGGTCTGGTTCAATCGCGCGCTGGTTTTGCAGGATCTCGAGCGGTATGAAGAGGCTATTGAAAGTTACGACCGCGCCGTCGCCGCCAATCCCCGCTATGCACTGGCCTATTGTGGTCGCGCCATCATGCTGCTGAATATTGGACGGGCGGAGGATGCGGTGGCTTCCTGTGACCGCGCCATTGCCATCGATCCCGGTTTTGCCAAGGCGCATGCCACCCGCGGCGCTGCGCTGCAGTCGCTTCAACGTATGGATGACGCCATCGCCAGCTATGACCGTGCGATTGCGATCCAGCCGGATTTCATCGAAGCACGGTGGAACAGAAGCCTGGCCCTGTTGCTGAAGGGCGATTTCAAAAACGGCTGGCAGGACTACGAGTGGCGCTGGAAAAACGAAAATCTGCGCATGAAACTGCGCTGGCGCGATACGCGCCCGGTCTGGCTGGGTCAGGAGAGTCTTGCGGGGAAAACCCTGCTGCTGCACGCCGAGCAGGGACTGGGGGACACCCTGCAGTTTTGCCGTTACGCAAAACTCGCCCGTGATCAGGGTGCCCGCGTGATCCTGGAAGTGCAGCCCGCGCTGCGCAAACTGCTGGGTCGTATGGATGGTGTTGCCGAAGTTTTCGCCCGTCGCGAGGCTCTGCCGGATTTTCACTGGCATTGCCCCTTGATGAGTCTGCCGCTGGCTTTCCGTACCCGCCTCAAAACCATCCCCTTCGCCGACGGTTATCTGAACGTGGATCCGCAGGCGACCAGTGCATGGCGCAAAAAACTGGGGCGCAAGCGCAAGCCGCGCATCGGTCTGGTGTGGAGCGGCAGCACAAAACACAAAGGCGACGGCAAACGCAGCATTGCGTTGCAGGATCTGCTGCCGCTGCTGTCGGAGAAATTCGAGTTTGTCAGTCTGCAGAAGGAATTGCGCCGGACCGATGCCGCCTTGTTGCGTGCCCATCCGGAAATCCGCCACTTTGGTCCCGAACTGGAAGATTTCACCGATACCGCAGCGTTATGCGAACTGATGGATCTGGTAATCAGCGTCGATACCAGCGTCGCGCATCTGGCGGGAGCCATGGGCAAGCCGGTGTGGATATTGCTGCCGTTTGCACCCGACTGGCGCTGGCTGCTCGAGCGCAAGGACAGTCCCTGGTATTCCAGCGCGCGGCTGTACCGGCAGGAAAGAACCGGGAACTGGCCAGAAGTGATTCGAAAAGTCGCCGCCGATCTGGCCGCCACAAAATTCGGCGGCCGCTAGTGGCGACGCTTACTTCACCGGTTCAAAGGACAGCTTCGCCGGAACTCCGTTTTTATCCGCTTCTTCAACAGCATCGGCCGGTTTGGCGGCAATCCGCGCCGCTTCAAATTTGAGCGTGCCGGTCATTACCTGCGTAATCGCTTCGGCGCGCGCCTTGGCGAGATCGCCGAGGGCGTTACCGGGAAGCGGTTGCAGTTCAATCAGACGCTGATGCATGGCGACATAAAGCGCACGGTCGCCGGCGCCACGGCCCATCAGTGCCAGTGCGACATTGACGCGCGAAACATCGCGGCCGGCGGATTTGCGGAAATCCTCGAAGAACGTTGAGACCGCATTGCCGCCGGCGCGGGCTTCGAGCATGTTTTCCAGCGCGCGCTGTGTTTTGGCGTTGTCAAAACCGACCGGTCCGGGATCTTCGCCGGGTGTCAGCCGGGTGCCTTCGCGCGCGGCCAGATCGGCACGTACGGCAAGGGTGCGCAGGGCACGCGCATCAACGTCCTTGTGATAAGTGCCCTGGATCTGCAATTTCAGCTGGGGACGTTTCTGCAGTCCTTCCGCGACACGACGCAGTTTTTCCTGCTCGGTCGGCAACAGCCGTGCGCTGCCGGGGTCGAACACGATGTCGCCCAGCGTTTCTGAACCGCTGCCGAACAGCGAACCCAGCGCACGGAAGGGTGCGGTGACGATACGGGTGAGGACGGTGCGGATGGCTTGCCAGACGACATGGCCGTAGCTGAACTCCGGATGGTCGATATCGCCGGCCACCGGCAGGGCCAGATCGATTTTGCCGCTGCTGTCGGTGAGCAGGGCGATGGCGAGATCCAGCGGCAGGTTGACCGCGGTCGGGCTTTCGACGCGTTCGCCCAGCGTGAACTTGTCGAGCACCATCTTGTTCTCGCCGAGCAGCTTGCTGTTTTCAATTTTGTACTGCAAGTCGAGTGAGACTTTGCCGGAGGCGATTTTGCGGCCGGCAAAGGTTGCCGTATATGCCGACATCGGCACCAGTTCGATATTGCGGAAGGCGACGGCGATATCGGTGAATTTTTTCGGCGCGAAGGGCTGGATGCTGCCTTCAGCGCGGGCCAGACCGTAGTCGGCGACGCCGCCTTCGAACTTCAGACTGGCGCGTGAATCCGGTGATGACGACAGGCCGTTGACCGAACCCTGAAGGTCTTTGATGAAGGTCGCGAAGGGCAGGACCAGGCTGAAGTCGGCAAAATCCATGGCGCCGCCTTCAACCCGGACGCGTTCCACGGTGATGGCCATCGGGGCGGCTGCCGGTTCCGCCGGTGCAGCGCCAGCCGGGGGCGCAGCAGCAGGTTTTGCGGAAGGTTTTTTGGCTGCATCAAGGTTGGTCGATTTGTCCT
>CBHTVL010000153.1:0-5797 GCA_966096475.1 uncultured Burkholderiales bacterium | reverse complement strand
TTCGGATACAGCCTTGATTTCCTGATCGCTCATCTTGGCCGCGATCATCCGCATCATCTGCGCCGGGTCATTGGCGCGCTGGCCGGCACGGAATGCCGTCAGCTGGGCCGAGGTGTATTCGGCGTGTTGATCGGCGACACGGGGGAACTGGGCCGGCATGCCGGCGCCGTTCGGCGCGTGGCAGGAAGCGCAGGCGGCAACGCCCTTGGCCTGGATACCGCCGCGGTAGATGGCTTCACCCTGTTTCGCCAGGGCCGCATCACGCGCTGCGCGCGCTTTCGGTTTCTGGGACGCAAAGTAGGCTGCGAGATTTTTCATGTCGTCATCCGACAGGCTGGCCACCATACCGGCCATGACGCCGTTGTTGCGTTCTGCGGGTTTGCCGTCCTGCGACTTGAAGTTACGCAGTTGCTTGTAGGTGTATTCGGGATGCTGGCCGGCCAGAACGGGATTGGCCGGAATCGTGCTGTTGCCGTCCGCCGCATGGCAGGCCACGCAGACCTGGGTCACGATGGGCTGGGCTTTGGCCGGATCACCCTTGATGACGCCTTGCGCCAAGGCGGCCGGCGCGACGAGCGCCACTGCCACTGCGGTCCAGAACCGCAAGGTTTTCAGTTGGCGATTGATGCGGCGGTGATCCATTGCGTACTCCTTAATCCCACGGTCGGAAGAAAAGGCTTGTATTCTATAGCATTTTGCCCGGCCGACTCCCCAAGGCCATGAGGAAAACCGCTTGTCCCTGTTCTCACAACTCGAGTTTCGATACGCCGTCCACCAGATCGCCGACATGCCGCCGGATGTCGGCGCGGAAGTCGCCTTTGCCGGTCGCTCCAACGCCGGTAAATCCACGGCCATCAACGCGCTGGCGAACCGCCGCAAACTGGCCTTTGTCAGTAAAACACCGGGCCGCACCCAGGCCATCAATTTTTTCGACATGGGCAATCATTGCTCGCTGGTCGATCTGCCCGGCTATGGTTATGCCAAAGTGCCGAAGCCGGAACAGGAGCGTTGGGATGCGTTAATAAGCACTTACATTACAAATCGTAATGCATTGATTTTATTGGTTATTGTTGTTGATGCCCGACATGGTCTGAAACCACTGGATTGGCAGATGCTGGATTGGCTGGCGCCGACCGGCAAAGCCGTGCACATCCTGCTGACCAAGTCGGACAAGCTCACACGCCAGGAATCCACGGTCGTGTTACAGCGGACCGAAGAGGAACTCAAGCAGTATCCCGGCGAAGCCACCGCGCAGATTTTTTCCGGCGCCAACAAGACCGGCGTCAAACAGGCCCAAGCCGTTGTTGCGCGCTGGCTGAAGAAATAAAAAGCCCCCGGTAAAGGGGAGTAAACCGGGGGCGAAGAGCCTTAACTAGAATTAAGGCGCCCGCTCAGGGAGGAGAAACGGGCGACAGCCGAAGCTATCTGAAGTATCAGACGACTATAATCATGAATAGTTCCCGTCCGCGGGACGCATCAAAAATCCCCCGTATTACCAAGGTGTTAGCCCCATGTTGCCACTAGGCCGATTTCCAGCAGTGCGCATGCGCCGCATGCGCAAAGATGAATTTTCCCGTCGCCTGATGCGTGAAAACCGCCTCACGACGGATGATTTGATCTATCCGGTGTTCATCATCGACGGTAAAAACCGCACCGTGCCCGTGGATTCCATGCCGGGCGTCCAGCGTTATACGGTTGATCAACTGCTGCGCCACGCGGAAACTGCGCTGCGCGCCGGCATCCCGGCCATCGCGCTGTTTCCGGCCATCGAACGTTCGCTGAAAACTGCCGACGGCCGCGAAGCCGCGAATCCCAAAGGTCTGGTGCCGCGTGCGGTGGCTGCATTGAAAAAACGGCTGCCGGAACTCGGTGTGATCACCGACGTCGCGCTGGACCCCTACACCACGCACGGCCAGGACGGCGTCATCAATGCCGCAGGTTATGTGCTGAACGACGAAACCATCACCGTGCTGCAGAAGCAGTCGCTGGTCTGCGCGGCAGCCGGCGTGGATATTGTTGCGCCTTCCGACATGATGGACGGCCGCATCGGCGCCATCCGCACGGCGCTGGATGCGAAAAAATACATCCACACGCGGATTATGGCGTACTCCGCCAAATATGCTTCCGGCTTTTACGGGCCCTTCCGCGATGCCGTCGGCTCCGGCAAGCAGCTCGGCAAAAGCGACAAGCGCAATTACCAGATGGATCCCGCAAACAGCGATGAAGCGCTGTGGGAAGTCGGCCTCGATCTGCAGGAAGGTGCCGACATGGTGATGGTCAAACCGGGCATGCCCTATCTGGACATCGTCCGCCGCGTCAAAGACGAATACAAGGCGCCGACTTATGTGTATCAGGTCAGCGGTGAATACGCGATGCTGAAGGCCGCCGCAAGCAATGGCTGGCTGGATGAAAAAAAATGCGCGATGGAAGCACTGCTCGCGTTCAAGCGTGCCGGCGCTGACGGCATCCTCACTTATTACGCGCTGGATGCGGCGCGCTGGCTCGCCGAAGACCGCGGCTGAACGCTAGGGCTGGGCGTCGAGCAAAGCCTCGACCGCCGGCAACTTCGCGCGCTCGATCACACGGCCTTCGGCCGTCGCGCGCACCGGCGCCCGCAGATCGCGGGTTTCCAGAACGGTCATTTCGATTTCCGTACCGTCGTCCTCAATGGTGAACACCGGCAGCGCGCGCAGTTCGCCGCCGGCATAAAGCCGGGTCTGCCCGGTGCGATAGGCCAGCTCACGACCCAATAAAAACAATTCGACGGCCTTGGCGCTGTCGGTATACAGCTGCAGATGGATGGTGGCGTAAGGGCCGGCGATTCCCGACAGCACCGATCCCGTCAGGTGCGGATTGAAATCCGCGAGTTCGCGCATGATGTCAACGGCCTGCTCGCGCAACAGTTGCGTGCGCTGACGCTGGTCATCCGGCTGGTAAATGATCTGGTATTCACGCAGCGCGGCATCGATTTCAGCATTGTTGGGCAGGCGGCGCGTATCGTGCATACCCAATTGCCGGGCGGCCTTGCGTTTGGCCATCGCGTAATCCTCGATGCCATCCTGGGCCATCAGGCGCGCTGCCTGTACCGCGATGGCGCTGCGCGCATCGTCGCGGCCCCGCTCTCTCGACATACCGTACTCCTTGCCGCATCGCGTCGCGACAGGCCAAGTCTGCCGCGCACTGCGATGGTGGTGAGAGCTTCGGGAAATCCGTGGCGATCGTCAAGCCGCTTGATGGCGGCCTGCCGTGATCCGTCTAGAACAGCTGGTTTCTCGCGTCCTCCGGCAGCTTTTCGCCGCCGGTCGAGCCATCCGTCGAAGGGGCCGGGAATTCCTGGTAGAAATATTCACTGATGCCGGAGCCTTCCGGCGCACGCAAGCCCGTTTCGGCATTGACCGACATGACGATGACGCCGGGCGGCGGCGTGAAAACCTCTTCCGGAACGTTTTTCAGTGCAACACTCATGTAATCGATCCAGATCGGCAGTGCAGCGCTGCCGCCGGTCTCGTTTCGGCCGAGCGTTTTCGGCTGATCGAATCCCATCCAGGCGATGGCGACCAGCGTCGGCTGAAAGCCGGCAAACCAGGCATCGACAAATTCGTTAGTGGTGCCGGTCTTGCCCGCGAGATCATTGCGTTTGAGACGCATCGCCTTGGTCGCCGTACCCATGCGCACCACATCGCGCATCAGGCTCGACATGATGAAGGCATTACGCGCATCAATGACGCGTTCGGCGGATTCGCCGGCAACCGCGGACTGATTGGCCAGCAGCACCTTGCCCTTGTCGTCCTCGACCCGGTCGATGAAGTAGGGCGCGATTTTGTAGCCGCCGTTGGCGAAGGACGAATAAGCACCCAGCATCTGAATCGGCGTGACGTTGCCCGCGCCCAGCGCCATGGTCAGATAAGGCGGGTGGAGTTTGGGATCAAAACCGAAACGCGAGATGTAGTCCTGCGCATACTGCGGCGTGATGGCCTGCAGGATGCGTACGGAAACCAGGTTTTTGGATTTGGCCAGCGCCGTGCGCAGCCGCATCGGGCCTTCGAATTTGCCGTCGTAGTTCTTCGGCTCCCAGGGCTCGGAACCGGTCTGGGCCGCGGTAAAGGTCAGCGGCGCATCGTTGATCACGGTCGCCGCGGTAAAGCCTTTTTCCAGCGCCGCCGAATAAATAAACGGCTTGAAACTCGAGCCGGGCTGACGCAGCGCCTGGGTCACGTGGTTGTACTGGTTGCGGTTGAAATCAAAACCGCCGATCAGCGCGCGGATGGCGCCGGTGCGCGGATCTGCGGACACCAGCGCGGATTCAACCTGGGGCAGCTGCACAATCTGCCAGCGGCCTTTTTCATCTTTGGCAATGCGGATGATCGCCCCGCGGCGGATGCGTTGGGTGGCCGGTACGGTGTCACCAAGAAGCTTCACCGCAAACTTCAGTCCGTCCTCGGCAATGGTAATGCGCTCTCCGCCGGATCGGTAAACCTTCACCAGCTTGGGTCCGGCTTCCAGCACCAGGGCCGGATACATGTCGTCGCTGTCGGGCGCATCCTGCAGCGCGTCTTCCAGTTTTTCGTTGGTCAGTTCGCCGGCGAGTTCGACATAGGCTTCAGGACCGCGGTAACCGTGACGGCGGTCGTATTCAAGGACGCCCTTGCGCAAGGCTTCATATGCAGCGCGCTGATGCTCGGACAACAGGGTCGTATAAACCTTGAAACCGTGGGTATAGGTGTCTTCGCCATAGCGTTCGAACATCTGCGCCCGCACCATTTCAGCGAAATAGTCGGCATGTACCTGAAATTCATTCGCCGCCTGCCGTGTTGCCATCGGCTCCTTGTCGGCATTGGCAAGCTGCTCGGGAGTGATCATTCCGAGCTCGCGCATCCGGCGCAATACATACTGCTGGCGCAATTTGGCACGCGAAGGATTCGCGATCGGATTAAAACGCGAAGGTGCCTTGGGCAGGCCGGCGAGCATCGCCTGCTGGGCAATCGACAGTTCGGCCAGCGGCCGGCCGTAATAAATCTGTGCAGCGGCCGCAAATCCGTAGGCGCGTTGCCCCAGGTAGATCTGGTTGATATACAGCTCGATGATCTGCTGCTTGCTCAGATTGGATTCAATCTTGAACGCCAGCAGCATTTCGTTGAATTTGCGGGTCAGCGTTTTTTCCTTCGACAGGAAAAAATTGCGCGCGACCTGCATGGTGATCGTTGAAGCGCCCTGTTTGACGCCACCGGACGTGAAATTGGACAAGGCGGCCCGCGCCACACCCAGATAATCCACGCCGCCGTGCTGATAAAAGCGCTCGTCCTCAGCGGCGACGATGGCGTTGACCAGCGTCTTCGGCACCTGTTCCAGCTTGACCACGGCGCGGCGCTCTTCGCCGAACTCGCCGATCAGTTTGCCGTCCGCACTGAAGACCCGGAGCGGGATTTTCGGCCGATAATCGGTCAGGACTTCGAGCGTCGGCAGCGTCGGATAGATCAGCGCGGCCGCAAATCCGACGACCAAAATGCCTGCCGCAGCAAGCAAAAACACCAGTAATAGTGGGAAAGCCCACCAACGGACTGACATCTAGTGGAAAATAAAAAATGTGAAAAAAGTCAAATTAATCTGTGGGTTACGCGCCACACCTAATGCAAAATCTTATTGCCTGTACCGTAAAAATGCTGCAGAGTAACGGTAACGCGGCTGCATTATAGGCGGATCAAAGTGCAAAAGAAACGCAGCCAAAAGGCATTATTGAATAGATGGTTGCTGTAATTACTTAAAGTAAATTCTGGGGAGTTGGCCCTAATATCCTATG
>CBHTVL010000152.1:0-5864 GCA_966096475.1 uncultured Burkholderiales bacterium | reverse complement strand
TGTTCAGACAGCCCAGACGCGGCAGGTCGAGTACGGATTGCGGCAGGATCAGCCCGTAAGCAGCGACGACCATCGCGTCGGCGTTCACGGCGGCCAGTTGCGCGATCACCGCGTCATCCTTGAGCGTGACCGGTTGCGCCACCGCCAGTCCTTTTGACAGGGCGAGCTGTTTCACCGCCGAGGCCTGCGGCTTGAGGCCGCGACCGGCCGGGCGATCCGGCTGGGTCAGCACCAGCGGCACCTGATGGCCGGCCTGCAACAGGGCGTCGAGGGCGGCGGCGGCGAAAGCCGGCGTTCCTGCAAATAGGATGTTCACGTGGCGGGGGCGCCGGGGTTGGGGCCGGCGTTACAGGGCCTGACGCTGCTGCTTGGTCAGCTTGGTCAGTTTGGCAGTGATGCGTTGTTGTTTCAGGCGCGACAGCTTTTCGACGAATACGCGGCCGACCAGATGATCCATTTCATGCTGGATGCACACGGCCATCAGTCCGTCGGCTTCGAGTACACGTTCGCGTCCCTGTTCATCCAGCGCTTTGACTGTGACTTTTGCCGCACGGGTGACTTTTTCGTAGATCCCGGGGACCGAAAGACAACCTTCTTCACATTCTTCTTCGCCTTCGGCGCGTATGATTTCGGGGTTGATGAAGACCTGCAACTGATCGTGGGTTTCTGAAATGTCGATCACCAGCACGCGCAGATGTACATCGACTTGTGTTGCAGCCAGACCAATACCCGGCGCGGCATACATGGTTTCAGCCATGTCTTTGATTAATTTGCGTATTTTTTCATCCACCCGGGTAACCGGCGCAGCAACCTTGTGCAGACGCGGATCTGGGTAGTGAAGGATCTGTAGCAAAGCCATGAAAAACTTGCCTATTTAATCAACTAGATGCAGAATTTAAACCAAACTCTCACGTCGGCAGGCGGCTTCTGCACCCTGCGTCAACGACGCGCACATAAGGTGGGGCTCCACATGCGAAAAGCAATTATATCCCTGATTTTGTTGATAACTCCCGCATGGACTGTGCTTGCCGCAGACGCCCCGGCCCTCAAGGACAACGCCCCTGAGCGCTATGTGGTGCAAAAAGGCGACACCTTGTGGAACATTTCCGGCCGCTACCTGAAGGAACCCTGGCGCTGGCCCGAGCTGTGGAAAATGAACCAGGAGCAGATGAAAAATCCGCACCTGATTTTCCCCGGCGACACCCTCGTGCTGGACCGCAGCAGCGGGGAAGCCAAGCTGCAGGTGGTTCAGCTTGAAACGGCCAAACTGGAACCGCGGATCCGCGAGGAGCGTTCTTCACGGGATGCCGTGCCGAGCATTCCGCCCTCCGCCATTGCGCCCTTCCTGTCCAAACCGCTGGTGGTCAGCGCCAACGAACTCGACAGCGCACCGCGCATCGTCGCCACGGCCGAAAGCCGTGTCACGCTGGGCGCCGGTGACCGCGCCTTCGCGCAGGGCATCACCAAGGACATGGGCGACCAGTGGCAGATTTTCCGCCGCGGCACTGCACTGATTGATCCAGACACCAATGAAGTCCTCGGCTACGAAGCGACTTACCTTGGAGATGCGCGTGTCAGCAAACACGGCGAAGTGGCTACCATCGATATCGTGCGCTCCGTGCAGGAAATCTACCGCAACGATAGGTTGATTGCGCTGGGCAAACAGGCGCCGGTGTTCTCCTATGTGCCGCACACGCCGCTGGTGCCGGTCAAGGGCCGCATCATCTCGACTTACGGCAGCCTGCAGGAAACCGGTCCGCTGTCGATTGTCGCACTGTCGAAAGGCAGCAAGGACGGACTGCAGGTCGGCGCGGTGCTGGCGATTGAACGCAGCCAGACCACGGCGCGTTACAGCCAGCGCACCGAACCGCTGTTCGGCCGCTCGGGCATCAGCGGCAGCGATTCTCCGCGCGTCTATTACACCGAGCCGCTCCCGCCGCGTGACGTTATCCTGGGCAAAGGCGAAGCCGTGACCCGCGACGATATCGCCAAGCTGCCGGATGACCGTTACGGCCTGGTCATGGTGTTCCGCACCTTCGACCGCGCTTCGTTCGCGCTGGTGATGCAGGCCAGCCGCCCGGTCGCAATCAGCGACGTCGTCACCAATCCCTGATTGCACGGGGCCTTGCGTCCCGCGATTTAACGCCCTTCATCATGGCGCTGGACCCCGATCTCGAGGCCTGGCTGCGCCTGAGCCTGCTCGACGGCATCGGTCCGCAGTCGCTGCGTAAATTGCTGGTCGCACACGGCTCGCCGCGGGACATCCTCGCCGCGAGCACCCGCGATCTTTCGCAGATCGTGTCCGCCAAACTGGCGGCCGCAATCCGTGACGGCGGCGCGTCCGGCGAAGCACTCGATACCGTCGCGCAGTGGCTGGCTGATCCCGCCAATCACATCATGACCTTCGCCGATCCCGATTACCCGAAGGCGCTGCTCGAAATTGCCGATCCGCCACCGCTGCTTTACGCCAAAGGCCGGATCGAACTGCTGAACCGGCGCGGCTTCGCCATCGTCGGCAGCCGCAATGCCACGGCACAGGGTGTCAGAAATGCCGAAGCCTTCGCCGCAACACTCAGCGATGCCGGACTCACCATCGTCAGCGGTCTGGCGTTGGGTATTGATGCCGCGGCGCATCGCGGCGGTCTTGCCGGTGCAGCCTCAACCATCGCCGTTGTCGGCACCGGACTGGATGTGGTTTATCCGGCGCGTAACCGCGAACTGGCGCACCGGATTGCCGTAGAGGGCCTGATCATTTCGGAGTTTGCCCTCGGCACGCCCGGCATCGCCGCCAATTTTCCGCGGCGCAACCGTCTGATCTGCGGACTGTCGCGCGGCGTGCTGGTGGTTGAAGCGGCGGTATCCAGCGGTTCGCTGATCACGGCGCGGCTTGCTGCCGAACAGGGTCGCGACGTATTTGCAATCCCGGGTTCGATTCATTCGCCGCTGGCCAAAGGTTGCCATGCGCTGATCAAGCAGGGTGCCAAACTGGTCGAGTCGGCGCAGGATGTGTTGGAGGAACTGGGTGAGCCGTCGTCACGATTGCCGCAGGATGCGACGGTTGATCGGGGCGCCGATGAACATCCGCTGTTGCTGCACCTGGGCTTTGATCCGGTCGATACCGACACTTTGCAGCAACGCAGCGGCCTCGACGCTTCGACTATTAATAGTGTGCTCACCGACCTTGAATTAACAGGATTAATCGAGTCCCTGCCCGGGGGACGCTGGCAACGCATCCGCTGAACCCGGCTTGCGCTGGCCGGGGATTGTTCTTATCATCGGGCGCTCTTTTCCTCTGCGCAGCCGCATCGCGCTTCTGTGGTCCGGCATTAACGTCCGCAAAATCAAAAGCTTAGAATGGCCAAAACGCTCATCATCGCGGAAAAACCTTCGGTTGCCGGCGACATCGCCAAGGCGCTTGGCGGCTTCACGCGACACGGCGAATATTTTGAAAGCGACGATTACGTACTGTCGTCAGCGGTCGGCCATCTGCTTGAAATCGCCGCGCCGGAAGAGTTCGAAGTCAAGCGCGGCAAGTGGTCCTTCGCCAATCTGCCGGTGATTCCGCCGCACTTCGATCTGAACCCGATCGCCAAAAGCGAACCGCGGCTGAAGGTGCTCGCCAAGCTGCTCAAGCGCAAGGATGTCACCGCACTGATCAATGCCTGTGACGCTGGCCGTGAAGGCGAGCTGATTTTCCGTTACATCGCTCAGGCAACAAAAACCAGCAAGCCGGTGTCGCGGCTGTGGCTGCAGTCGATGACGCCAGCGGCGATCCGCGACGGCTTCGCGCATCTGCGTACTGACGACGACATGCAGCCGCTGGCCGATGCCGCGCGCAGCCGCAGCGAAGCCGACTGGCTGGTCGGCATCAACGGCACCCGCGCGATGACCGCGTTCAACAGCAAGGGCGGCGGCTTTTATCTGACCACCGTCGGCCGCGTGCAGACGCCGACGTTGATGATCGTGGTCGACCGTGAACAGAAAATCCGCAAGTTCGTACCGCGTGATTACTGGGAAATCCGCGCGACTTTCGGCGCCAAGGCCGGCGACTACGAGGGCCGCTGGTTTGATCCCGCATTCAAAAAAGACGAGAACGACGCCGAACGCCGCGACAGCCGGCTGTGGGAACAGGCCAAAGCCGTCAAGATTGCAGAAGCCTGCCGCGGCAAGGCCGGTGTTGTCGCCGAAGAATCGAAACCGTCTTCACAACTGGCGCCGGGGCTGTTTGACCTGACCTCGCTGCAGCGCGAAGCCAACGGCCGTTTCGGTTTTTCGGCGAAGACCACGCTGTCGATCGCGCAGGAACTCTACGAGCGGCACAAGGCGCTGACCTATCCGCGGACCGATTCACGCCACCTGCCCGAAGACTATATCGACACCGTCAAAGCGACGGTTGATGCGCTGGCCGAGGACACCGGATTGCGTCCGCATGCCAAGGAAATCATCAAGAACAAGTGGATCAAGCCGAACAAGCGGATTTTCGACAATACGAAAATCTCCGACCACTTTGCGATCATTCCGACGCCGCAGCCGCCGAAGGCGCTCAACGACGTACAGCAGAAGATTTACGACCTGGTGGTGCGCCGCTTCATGGCGGTGTTTTTCCCGGCCGCGGAATACCTGGTCACCACGCGCATCACTGAAGTCGCCACGCACAAGTTCAAAACCGAAGGCAAGATCCTGGTCAAGCCGGGCTGGCTCGCGGTTTACGGCAAGGATGAACAGCAGGAAAGCGCCAATCTGCCGCCGGTCGCCAAGGGCGAACAGCCGCTGGCTTCAGCTGTCGATGTCGTTTCGCTGGCAACACGTCCTCCGGCGCGCTACTCGGAAGCCACGTTGCTGACCGCGATGGAAGGCGCCGGCAAGCTGATTGACGACGACGAGCTGCGCGAAGCGATGGCGCAAAAAGGTCTCGGCACACCGGCAACACGCGCAGCAGTGATCGAGCGCCTGATCGCCGAAAAATATCTGGTGCGCGAAGGCCGTGAACTGATTCCGACGGCCAAGGCCTTCCAGCTGCTGACGCTGCTCAACGGACTGGACGTCAAGGAACTGACGCAACCGGAATTAACCGGCGAATGGGAATACAAGCTGCTGCAGATGGAGCGCGGCAAGCTGAAACGGGCGACGTTCATGAAGGAAATCGCCCGTATGACCGAGCGCATCGTCAAGACCGCCAAGGAATACAACAACGAAACCATTCCCGGCGATTACGCCACCCTGAAAACGCCCTGCCCGAATTGCGGCGGCGTGATCAAGGAAAACTACCGGCGCTTCGCCTGCGACGGCTGTGAGTTTTCGATTACGAAAATTCCCGGCGGCCGCCAGTTTGAAATTCCCGAAGTGGAACAACTGCTGGGCGAACGCATCATTGGCCCGCTGCAGGGTTTCCGTTCCAAGATGGGCCGGCCGTTTGCCGCCATCCTGCGCATCGTACCCGACAAGGAAACCGGCAACTTCAAGCTGGAGTTTGATTTCGGCAACAGCAACCCGGACGATGAACCGGAAGAAGTCGATTTTTCCGCACAGCAGACGCTGGGCAATTGCCCGAAATGCGGCGGCAAGGTGTATGAGCACGGCATGAATTACGTTTGTGAAAACATGCCCGCCAAAAAGTGCGACTTCCGTTCCGGCAAGGTCATCCTGCGCCAGGAAATCCAGCGTGAGCAAATGCAGAAACTGCTGACGACAGGACGCACCGACCTGCTGGATGCCTTTGTCTCCAACCGCAACGGCCGCCGCTTCAAGGCTTTCCTGGTGCGGCAGCCGGACGGCAAAGTGGGATTTGAATTTGCACCGCGCGCGGTGAAGGCCGGTGCGGATGACGGTGCCGCCAAACCCGCCAAGGGAAAAAAAGCCGCGCC
>CBHTVL010000151.1:0-5876 GCA_966096475.1 uncultured Burkholderiales bacterium | reverse complement strand
GGCAGGCGCTGCAACGCGCTCCCGCGCGGACCGGGTTGCCATGCTGCACAACGGCGGATTGCTGGCCTGTGGTACCCCTGAAACCGTGATGACATCGGCACAACTGCAGCAGTTGTATGGGGTTGAAGTGCTGGTGACCGATGTCGCAATGGGGCAGGGGATGCGACGGGTGTGTCTGCCACTGGGGACGCACGTATGAGTGTTTATAAATATTTGTTTTTATTGATATTTTTGTTTTCAACTGGCGTAAGGGCGCAAGCCGACCAGCCGGCCATTGCCGCTGCTTCCGATTTGAAGTTCGCGCTCGAAGACATCGCCACACGATTCCGCGCAGATACCCGGCGCGAAGTGCGCCTGTCCTTCGGTTCATCGGGAAATTACTTTCGCCAGATCGGGCAGGGCGCGCCGTTCCAGTTGTTTCTGTCGGCCGATGAGGATTTTGTATTCAAGCTGCATGACAGCGGCCGCACCGAAGACCGCGGCGTGTTGTATGCCACCGGACGCATCGTGTTGTTTGTACCCAAAGCTTCGCCAGTAATCGCCGATGCGCGGATGGACGGATTGAAACAGGCGATTGAAGCGAATGTTGTGCGCCGTTTCGCGATTGCGAACCCCGAGCATGCGCCGTATGGCAGGGCCGCTGAGCAGGCTTTGCGCAAACTTGGATTGTGGGATGCGCTGCAGGGCAGGTTGGTGCTCGGCGAGAACGTGTCGCAGGCCGCGCAGTTTGCGACCAGCGGTTCAACACAGGGCGGCATCTTTGCTTATTCGCTGGCGCTCGCACCGGGTATCACGCAACAGGGGCAATACGTTCTGTTGCCGGAAGATCTGCATACTCCATTGCGCCAGCGCATGGTGCTGGTCAAAGGCGCCGGGGACACCGCGCGGGCGTTTTATGCCTATCTGCAGCAACCGGCTGCGCGAAAAATACTCACGCAGTACGGCTTCGTGCTGCCGGCAGAAGCGGCAAAATAATTCATGGACTGGTCCGCACTTACACTGTCGCTGAAACTCGCCGGATGGACGGTGCTGATCCTGCTGCCGCTGGGCATCTGGGCCGGCCATGCGCTGGCTGCTTATCATTTTCGGGGTAAGGCCTGGGTCGAAGCGCTTCTGGCCCTGCCGCTGGTGCTGCCGCCGACGGTGCTTGGTTATTACCTGCTGGTGGCAATGGGCGGCGCATCGCCGGTTGGACAATTCTATGAATCCGTTTTTGGCAAGCCGCTGGTGTTCAGTTTTGAAGGGTTGCTGCTGGCTTCGGTGATTTTCAATATCCCGTTTGCGATACAGCCGATGCAGCGCGGTTTTGAGGCGATTGCACCGGAGGTTCGTGATGCTGCAGCCTGCTGCGGCTTGTCGCGCTGGCGCACTTTGTGGCGTATTGAATTGCCGCTGGCCTGGCCGGGCATTCTGTCGGCGGTGGTGCTGACTTTTGCGCACACGCTGGGTGAATTCGGCGTGGTGCTGATGGTCGGCGGCAGCATTCCCGGTGAAACCAAGACCGTGGCGATTGCGATTTATGACCGCGTGCAGGCTTTTGATACCGCGGGAGCCGGTGTGATGTCGGCGGCTTTGCTTCTGATCTCCCTGGTGGCGATCGGAGCAGCCTATTTCACCCATGCCCGCTCGCGGATACGGCGTTATGGCTGAAGGCATCCAACTCCGCCTGAGGCAGCGCGGTCCGATTCCGCTGGATGCAAAGCTGGAATGTGCCCCGGGGCGGGTGCTGGCACTGGTGGGGCCTTCCGGCAGTGGAAAGACCACCATATTGCGGGCAATCGCCGGGCTGCTGCGCGCGGGGGAGGGTGAAATCCACTGCGCCGGTGAAAGCTGGTTTGATTCGGGTCGCGGCGTTTATCGGGAAACCCGGCAACGTCGTGTCGGTTATGTTTTTCAGAACTATGCGCTGTTTCCGCACCTGAGCGCCCTGCATAACGTGATGGAGGCCATGTTGGACCGGCCGGTGGCGGAAAGGGAGCAACGTGCACGTGACGTGCTTGCGCGTGTCCGGCTTGCAGGTCTTGAGGGCAGGGTTCCTGCGGCACTTTCCGGTGGCCAGCAGCAGCGGGTTGCGGTGGCGCGGGCGCTGGCGCGGGAGCCGCAGGTGCTGCTGTTGGATGAGCCGTTCTCTGCTGTGGACCGTGCGACCCGGCAACGCCTTTATCGAGAATTAGCCGAACTGCGCCGCGATCTGGCGATGCCGGTCATTCTGGTCACGCACGATCTTGATGAGGCGCTGATGCTCGCCGATCAGTTATGTGTGCTTCATCAGGGGCGTACGCTGCAGTCCGGTGAGCCGTATGCCGTGATGACCCGGCCCGATACCGTAGAGGTCGCGCACCTGGTCGGTTTGCGCAATGTGTTCCGTGCCGGCGTTGTCGGTCATGACGAGGCGCGTGCGCTCACAATCATTGAATGGCGCGGCCACCGTCTGGAGGCACGCCTGCAAACCGCATTTGCACCCGGTACACAGGTCACCTGGGTGATCCCGCAAGGCCACATCATGCTGCACCGGCGAGACCGGCCTTCCCGTGGTGAGCGTGAAAATCCGGTATCCGGGCCGGTCATTGAATGTTTGCCGCTTGGGGAGAACGTGGCCCTGACAGTGGCGGTCAACGGACCCGATCGGCCACCTTTGTTTCTGACGGTTCCGGCGCATGTCGCCAGACGCAACGGCATTGCTGCGGGTGTGGATATCGGCCTGTCCCTGTTGGCCGACGGGATACACCTGATGCCTTCAGACGATACCCGCACGCCGGCCAAGCCCCGTTAAATCCCCTGTGTCGCTGGTAATATCGAGGGTATTCGTTTTGATGGTTAATCCATGAAGATTTTCGGCTTCGCCGGCTATTCCGGCAGCGGCAAGACCACCTTGATCGAAAAACTGATCCCGCTGTTCGTGCAGCGCGGATTGAAGGTTTCGCTGATCAAACACGCGCATCACACTTTTGACGTCGATCAGCCGGGCAAGGATTCCTTTCGCCATCGCCATGCCGGATGTACGGAAGTGCTGGTGACGTCATCGCGGCGCTGGGCGTTGATGCATGAGCTGCGCGGTGCAGCGGAACCGACCCTCAATGAGCAGATCGAACGCCTGTCGCCCTGTGATCTTTTGCTGGTGGAAGGGTTCAAACACGAACCGATTCCCAAGTTGGAGGTTTATCGCGCCGAAGTCGGCGAAGCGATGATCCATCCGCATGACAGCAACATCGTTGCCATCGCCAGTGATGCCAAAATCGACAGCGCCTTGCCGCAACTGAACCTGAATGCACCTGAAACCATTGCGGCCTTTGTGCTCAAACACGTCGGTCTGGAGCAAGGCAAGTGATTACGCTGCTGTATTTCGCAAGACTGCGTGAAGCGCTGGGCGCTGGCCGCGAAGAAATGGCCTTGCCATCCAGCATCAGCACGCTGGGCGCATTGCGCGCACATCTGGCGCAGCGCGGCGAGGCCTGGGCGAAGGAGATGGCTGAAGGCCGCAATCTGCGTGCAGCGGTCAATCAGGATATCGCCACGCCCAATACGCCGGTTAAAGACGGCGATGAGATTGCCTTCTTCCCGCCGGTGACCGGAGGTTAATGCAATGAGCGTCCGCGTCCAGGAGCAGGATTTTGATGTCAGCGCCGAACTGGCGCTGATGCGCAAAGGCAATCCGAAAATCGGCGCCATCGCCAGCTTTGTCGGGGTGGTGCGCGATATCAATGAAGGCGACAGCGTCGCAACGATGACGCTGGAGCATTACCCCGGCATGACCGAAAAGGCGATCACCGGGATCATCGATCAGGCCCGCGGCCGCTGGGAGGTTCTGGATGCGCTGGTGATTCACCGCGTCGGCACCTTGAAACCCACCGACCAGATCGTGCTGGTGATTGTAGCCAGTACGCATCGCGGCGATGCCTTTGCCGCCTGCGAATTCATCATGGATTACCTGAAGACCCAAGCGCCGGTCTGGACAAAGGAAATCACACCGAAGGGCGCGCGCTGGGTCGATGCGCGGGTGGTCGATGATCAGGCCGCACAGCGCTGGCAGGGCGGAGAAAAATCCTGACCCAACCGGGTTTTGTTGATAGCGCCGGTTCAGGCGGTGCGCGGCAAGCTGTCGGGGTGGTGACCCCGTGATTCGCCGGGTGCTGCCGCTGGTGGTTGCCGTTGTTGCCTTCGCAGCCTGGAACAAAAAACGTCCCGCGGACACAGATCCTGCAATCGCGGCGATCAGCGCCCAAGCGCCGCTGAAAAACTACACCCTGACCGAGGTCGACGCCGGCTACAGCGAAACCGTTTTGCACGGCTGGCGTGTGCTGGTCAGCAAACCGCTTCTTGAGCAGGATGGGCCCTTGGCCCTGCAGGTGCTGAATCTGCTCGATAACCAGCTCAATACCATCCAGTCCAAAGTGCCGCTGAAGGCGGTGCAGGCCCTGCAGGCGACACCGATCTGGCTGGAACTGCAGACGCCGGGGCTGCGCGGCGCGCAGTATCACTGGTCCGCCGAGTGGCTGAGCAATAACGGTTATGACCCGCGCAAGGGGCGTTCAGTTGAAATTGCCAGTGCGCGGGATTATCTGGAGTGGTCGCAGTTGCAGCCGTCGATCATCCTGCACGAAATGGCACATGCCTATCATGATCGGGTGCTGGGCAAGGATCATCCGGAGTTGCTTTCGGCCTTTAATTCAGCGACCAATCGCGGCTTGTATGAGTCGGTGGCCAGCGCGCAGGGGCCGGTGGGGCGGGCTTACGGGCTGAACAACTACTTGGAGTTTTTTGCGGAACTGACTGAGGCGTACTTTGTGCGCAACGATTTTTTTCCGTTTACCCGTGAAGAACTGCGCCAGTATGACCCGGTGGGTTATGCCATGATCGAAAGCGTCTGGAATCAGTAAGTGGCTGCCGGTTTGCATGGAATCCGGTTTTGGCGGGTTTTCGCACAGTCTTCCGCGTAGTCTTCCGTATAATCGTTGCGTCCATTTGCCTGAAATGAATCTCTCTTGAGCCGATTGCTGGATCAGCTTCGAAACGCAGCGCGGGCGCGACTTGGCAAAGCTGCATCCGCCGGCGATTCAGCCAACCCGGCTGAAACTGCTTCCGGTGGTTCCGGTTCCACAAACTCCAGTCTTCTGGTTCAGGCCATGCAGCGCAAAGCGGTATCCGGCCCGGAGACACCCGTTGTTATCGATGCGCTGCCCGAGCAGACGCAGGCTGAATTGCAATCATCGGCGCTGGCCGGCGCGCGTGCTGAAGCTGATCGTGAGGCGGCGCAGACGGCTCTGGATCATATTGAAGCGGAACGTGCGCTGCGCATCGCTGCCGAGAAGCGTGCGCAGGCAGATGCACAAGCCATTGCCGCGGCCCGGTTGCGGGTCATCGAAGAGCAGCATGCCGAAGCCGCATTGCAGGAGCGTATCGCCGCGGAGGAGGCGGCAAGAGTCACTGCCGCCGGGCGTGAGGCCGAAGATCGCAATCTCGCGATCCGCATCCGCGAACGCCATGCGGCTGAACAGGCTGCGACTGCTGCGCTGCAGGCGCGCACTCTTGCCGAGCAGCGCGCACAGGCCGAAGCCGATGTGCTTGCGGAAGCCGAGCTTGAGGCGGCGCGTATTGCGGCAGCAAAAGCGGAGGCCGAGTCGGCGCTGCAGACAGTTGCCGATAAACGCAGTGAAGCCGACTCCCGTGCGGTTGTGGCGGCGCAAGACCGAAGCAAGGCTGAGCAGCAGGCGGCAAAAGCGGCGCGTGATCGTGCCTCAGCCGACGAAACTGCGCGTCTGACTGCCGCGCAGCGTACCGCAGCCGAGCAGCGCCTGGCTGAGCATACGCGCGAGCGGCTGGCGGCGGAAACAACCGCCTTGCAGGCCGCAAAGGCGCTTGAGGCCGCAGAGCGTTCT
>CBHTVL010000150.1:0-5879 GCA_966096475.1 uncultured Burkholderiales bacterium | reverse complement strand
CAGCGGCTGCGCCTGCTGTACCGGCCAGGTTTCGCTGCAGACCGGAATCGTGCGGCTGCTGCGCGAATCAAAACCGCAACGGTTGGTGATTGCCGTCGCCGCCGCTGCAGAACCGGCGGCGCTGACGCAAACCCTGCAGCAGGAACATCTCACCGCGTCACTGCACATCGCACGCAATCTGTGCATCGTCTCCGCCTCGCTGAAAAACGCGAGTGAAGCCGCGCAGGACCTGTGGCTGCGGCAGATGCAGGCCGCCGATGATGTCGTCGCGATGGATGAGGCTGCCGTCACGGCCTTGAACGGCCGCAGTGTGCGCATCATCGGCCCTGCCGAAGCGCGCACGCTGGCGCTGGCCGCGTTGGCCCAAGCCGCGCGCCGCTAAGCGTTCAGAGCGGAATATCCGGCTGACCCGCGGAACGCGTGCCCGGCAAGGCGGCGTTGTCGGCGGCGTGATAGGTAAACACCGCGGAAAACTTGGTCTGCGTACTGCGGTTGTTGCCCGCGGCATGAAACAGCCGGCAGTGGAAAAACAGCACGTCGCCGGGTTCGAGCTCCACCGCAACCTGGCTACGCAGCAGTTCTTCGTTTTCCGCCACATCAGTGCGCAGAAACTGCGCCTCATCCAGCCGCTCCGGTGAAAAATCCATGCGCTGCGTGCCCGGAATCACCAGCAGACAACCGTTGTCGACCCGCTCGGGTCCCAGCGCAAACCACACCGACACCAGCTCCGGCCGTTCAAACGCCCAGTACCGGATGTCGCGGTGCCAGCTGGTCAGGCTGCTGTAACGCGGGTCCTTGGTCATCACGCAGTTGTGATGCGCCTGCGCAAGCACCACCTGCGGACCCAGCAGCTGACGCAGGCGCTCTGCCACCGGTGCCGCGGTCGCCCACTCGCGAAATACCGCATCGCGGGCATAAGCCTGCAGCAGGCGGCGCACAGTGCGGCCGCCGGGCGATTCCAGCGATTCCGGCGCGCCGGGATAACGGGTCTCGGCTTCGTACTCCACCGGCAACGTCACCGCAGCAAGATCGCGCTCAGCGATGCTGCGCATGCGCGCACATTCGGCAGCGGGCAGCAATCCGCGTGCGATCAGAAAACCGTCGCGTTCAAACTGCGCCACTTCCGCGGCAGTAAATGCCTGGTCCATTGCACCACGTGTCCTGAATACCCAGAGATAAAAAATCACTGCGCCCAGCAGCAGTGTCAGTAGCGAATATACGGGATCCAGTGTATCGGCGGTGAACAGCGAAGGCGTTTCAAATACCGAATCCCGGTAATTGACGCCGAGCGCGAGCAGCAGGTTGTTCGCCGTGTGCGCGCCGATCGCCAGTTCCAGCCGCCCGTCGCGCAGCGTGATCGTCGCCAGAAACAGCGCCATCGCAAAATAGTTGATGGCCATGATCCCCAGCCCGTAAGCCGCGACTTCGGGGTTATAGAGATGCGGCAGCGTGAACACCACACTGCTCGCCACCGCGACAAAAGCCGGATGACGCCACAGCCGCGCCAGACCCTGCATCAGGTAGCCGCGGAAGGCGATTTCCTCGGCCATGCACTGCAGCGGCGTCAGCAGCAATGCGGCGACGGCAAACGCCGGCCACCGCGACGCATCCGGCGTCCATGAATAACGGCCGGGGAACAGCAGGCTTTCGGCAACCGCGCCGAGCAGCAGCAGAAGGCCCCATACCGCAGCACCTGTCGCCATGCGCCGCCAGTCGATGCACGACTGCGGCGTTACCAGCGTGCGCCAGGGACGGCGGTGCAGCAGCAGGGTCACAGCCGTCACACCGGCCATCAGCATCAGGATGCTGGCATTGACCGCGACGAATTCCGTGACGGCGCCGAGCGGCAGCGCCAGCGTCAGACCGAAGACGTAACCACCGCCGAACACCCAGCAAACCGCCGCGAGCACCGTGCCCAGCAGATAACGCCACCAGTCGTTACGACCGGCATCCGCCGCCGCAAAAAACTGCGCGGCGGGCGAAATGAAAGAATGCAACACGCGGAACAACGTCAGGCCGGGTTGTAGCCCAGATTGGGCGCCAGCCAGCGCTCTGCGTCAGCGACGCTCATGCCCTTGCGGCGGGCGTAATCCGCCACCTGATCACGGTCGATCTTGCCGACGGCGAAATACTGCGCCTCGGGATGCGACAGATAAAAGCCGCTGACCGACGATGCCGGCCACATTGCAAACGATTCGGTAAGCCGCATGTCGATGCGCGTCGCCTGCAGCGTATCGAACAAGGCGCTTTTTTCAGTGTGATCCGGGCAGGCCGGATAACCCGGCGCCGGACGGATGCCGCGGTATTTTTCGGCGACCAGCGCCGCAGTATCCAGCGATTCGTCAGGCGCATAACCCCAGAACTCGCGACGGACACGTACATGCAGCAGTTCGGCGAAGGCTTCCGCGAAACGGTCCGCCAGCGCTTTGAGCATGATCGAGGAGTAGTCATCGTTCTGCTTTTCAAAGCGCTCGAGTTGTTTCTCCATACCGATGCCCGCAGTCACCGCAAACACGCCGATGTAATCGGGCACGCCGGACTCCGCCGGTGCGATGTAATCGGCGAGACACTGGTTGGCGCGGCCGGTCGGCTTCTGGTTCTGCTGGCGCAGGTTGTGCCAGACCATCAGCGGCGTCTTGCGCGATTCATCGGCATAGATCGCGATGTCTTCGTGATCAATGCGCGCTGCGGGGAAGATCCCGAACACGCCGTTGGCAGTCAGCCAGCGGCCTTCGATGATTTTTTTCAGCATCGCCTGCGCATCGGCAAAAACCTTGCGCGCTTCCACACCGACGACTTCGTCGTCGAGTATCGCCGGATAAGGCCCGGCCAGATCCCAGGTCTGGAAGAACGGACCCCAGTCGATGTACTTGGCGAGTTCGGCCAGATCGTAATTCTTCAGCGGCTTCAGGCCGGTCATCATCGGCTTCGGAGGCGTGTACGACTTCCAGTCGGTAGGCTGCGCATTGGCACGTGCGGCCGCCAGCGGGATCAGCTCCGGACCTTTTTTGCCGGCATGCTGCTCACGCACACGTTCGTAATCCGCCGCCAGATCATTCAGATAGCCTTTGCGCAGGTCGTCCGACAGCAGGCTCGAACAGACGCTGACGCTGCGCGACGCGTCCGGTACCCACACCACCGGCCCCTGATAGTGGGGCGCGATTTTTACCGCAGTATGCACACGCGACGTGGTCGCGCCGCCGATCAGCAGCGGAATGGTCATCCCGGCGCGCTGCATTTCGCGCGCGTTGTGCGCCATTTCTTCGAGTGACGGCGTGATCAGTCCCGACAAGCCGATGATGTCGGCCTTCTCACGCGCCGCCACTTCGGCGATCTGCGTCCACGGCACCATCACGCCCATATTGACCACTTCATAGTTGTTGCACTGGAGCACCACGGCAACGATGTTCTTGCCGATGTCATGCACGTCGCCCTTGACCGTGGCGAGCACGATTTTTCCCTTGGCGCGAATGTCGCCCAGGCGCGCCTTTTCCGCTTCGATATAGGGAATCAGATGCGCCACGGCCTGTTTCATCACCCGCGCCGATTTGACCACCTGCGGCAGGAACATCTTGCCCGCGCCGAACAGGTCGCCGACGACATTCATGCCGTCCATCAGCGGCCCTTCGATCACCTGGATCGGACGGCCGCCGTCTTTTTCGATCTGCTGGCGCATTTCTTCGGTGTCTTCGACGATCCAGTTGGTAATGCCTTTCACCAGCGCATGCGTCAGCCGCTCGCCGACCGGCGCATTGCGCCAGGCCAGGTCCTCAACCACCACGCGGCCCTTGCCTTTGACCGTCTCGGCAAACGAAACCATACGCTCCGCCGCATCAGGCCGGCGATCGAAGATGATGTCTTCGACGTGTTCCAGCAGTTCTTTCGGAATCTCGTCATAGACGCCGATCTGTCCGGCGTTGACGATGGCCATGGTCAGTCCGGCCTTGACCGCGTGATACAGGAAGGCGGTGTGGATCGCTTCACGCACCGGATCATTGCCGCGGAATGAGAAGGACACATTCGACAGGCCGCCGCTGACCCGCGCATAACGCAGGTTCTCGCGGATCCAGCGCGTCGCCTCGATGAAATCGATGGCGTAGCGGTTGTGCTCCTCGATACCGGTGGCGATGGCGAAGATGTTCGGGTCGATGATGATGTCTTCAGCGGGAAAGCCGATTTCATCGACCAGAATGTCGTAAGCCTGCTTGGCAATCTCGATGCGGCGCTGGTAGGTATCGGCCTGGCCTTTTTCGTCAAAAGCCATCACCACCACGGCGGCGCCGTAACGCTTGGCCAGCCGCGCCTGGTGTTTGAAGGGGACCAAGCCCTCCTTCATGCTGATCGAATTGACAATGGCCTTGCCCTGCACGCACTTCAGACCCGCCTCGATGACTTCCCATTTCGACGAATCGATCATCACCGGCACGCGCGAAATATCGGGCTCGGAGGCGATCAGGCTCAAGAAGGTGGTCATCGCCGCCTTCGAGTCCAGCATCGCCTCATCCATATTGACGTCGATCACCTGCGCACCGCTTTCCACCTGCTGGCGCGCCACTGAAACAGCTTCGGTGTAATTGCCGGCGAGAATCAGCTTGGCAAAAGCACGGGAGCCGGTGACGTTGGTGCGTTCACCGACGTTGACGAACAGCGATTCGTCGCCGATGTTCAGCGGCTCCAGTCCGGACAGCCGGGTCTTGTGTTCGATCTGCGGCACTTTGCGCGGCGGTACATTTTTCACCGCCTCGGCAATGGCACGGATATGCGGCGGCGTGGTGCCGCAGCAACCGCCGGCGATGTTGATGAAGCCGCTCTTGGCGAAATCAAGCACATACTCGGCGGTGTTTTCCGGCAGCTCGTCGTAGCCGGTCGGCGCCAGCGGATTGGGCAGGCCGGCGTTCGGATAAGCGCAAACGAAGGTGTCGGCAACATTCGACAGTTCTTCGATGAAGGGACGCATCAGTTGCGCGCCCAGCGCGCAGTTCAGCCCGATGGTCAGCGGTTTGGCATGGCGCACCGAGTTCCAGAACGCTTCCGGCGTCTGGCCCGACAGCGTGCGGCCCGACGCATCGGTGATGGTGCCGGAAATCATGATCGGCAACTTCACGCCGTGCGTTTCGAAATACTGGTCGATCGCGAACAGTGCGGCCTTGGCATTCAGCGTATCGAATATGGTTTCGACCATCAGGATGTCGGCGCCGCCATCGATCAGCCCGCGCACGGCCTCGGTATAGGTCTCCACCAGCTGGTCAAAATTGATATTGCGGAAGCCGGGGTCGTTGACGTCCGGCGAGATCGACGCCGTTCGATTGGTCGGTCCCAGCGTGCCGGCGACAAAACGTGGCTTTGCCGGGTCCTTCGCTTCATATTTGTCCGCCGCCGCACGCGCCAGTTTTGCCGCCTCGACGTTCAGCTCGTAGACCAGGTCTTCCATGTGGTAATCCGCCATGGCGACCGCGGTCGAATTGAAGGTATTGGTCTCGATGATGTCGGCGCCGGCTTCCAGATACTGCTCATGGATTTCACTGATGATCTGCGGTTGGGTCAGCGTCAGCAGGTCGTTGTTGCCCTTCACGTCGTGGGCAAAGTCCTTGAAACGCTCGCCGCGATAAGCCGCCTCGTCCAGCTTGTAGTTCTGGATCATCGGGCCCATCGCACCGTCGAGAATCAGGATGCGGCGTTTGAGCAGTTCGGGCAGTTGCTGGGTGCGGGAAGTCATGGCTGGGTCAAGGCGCCGGAAAGGCACAAGGAATGCATGGAAAGTGCGAATTTTATCATGGACTTACGTGATGGCCGGCAGCCGCCTATAATGCCGGCTCCGTATTCAACGGCTGACAGGTCCCGCGATGAAACACCTTGAACCCAAACAGGCTTTCGAATTC
>CBHTVL010000149.1:0-5916 GCA_966096475.1 uncultured Burkholderiales bacterium | reverse complement strand
ACTGGCCCGTGCGCATTGCCGCGTGGTCCATCACCGTGGTGCGGCCTGACGCTGGCGGATCTGCACACGCTGGCTGCGGACAATTCAGCGATCATCTTGTGGGATGCGCTGCATGACGAACCGCGTCTGGCACAGCTTTCGGCTGACGGCCGAACCCGTGCTGCGCGTGTATCGGCCGCGCTGGCGCCCAGCCTGCTGCAGCGCCGGCGCGCGCCGTTGCGCGAGCAGGTGGCGGGGGCGTGGTTTGCGCTGGGCGGACCGGCTTGCGTCGATTACGAAACCGATCTCGAAGATGCGGAAGTATTTTTCCGTTACCTCGACCGGCATGAAGATGCCGGTGAACTGCCGGACCGCGCCGCGTTTGAAGATGGCCTCGGCGAGCTGTACGCGCTGGCTGATGTCGAAGCCGACGACACGCTGCAGATCATGACCATCCACAAGGCCAAGGGCCTGGAGTTCGATGTGGTAATTGTGCCGGGTCTGGCGCGGACACCGCGCAGTGATGAGAAAAAACTGTTCCTGTGGACCGAGCAGCCGGATGTTCACGGTGCGACGCAACTGCTGCTCGCGCCGATCAATGCTGCGGGCGATGACGGCGATGCCATTTACCAGTGGATCGCACGTTTTCATGGCGAGAAGCAGGCGCTGGAGGACGGACGGCTGCTGTATGTGGCCGCGACCCGCGCCAAAAGGCAGTTGCATCTGCTCGGCAACGTCAGCGTGTCGCAGGATGATGAAGGGCGGCGGATCAAGGCGCCATCGTCGCGGTCGCTGCTCGGCAAGTTGTGGCCGGTGGTGTCCGCACATTACGAGTCGGCGCTGCCCGCAGGTGACGCGGTTACGCATGACAGTGCGACGCAGTCATTGGTGATTGATCAGCAACTGCGCCGGCTGCAGTCCGGCTGGCAACGTCCGGAGCCGCCGGTTGCGGCGGCATGGACGCCGCCACCGGAATCCGCGCGTGCGCAGGATGATCTTGAATTTTCCTGGGTCGGCGAAACCGCACGTCATGTCGGCAGCGTCGTGCACCGCTGGCTGCAACGCATTGCCGACGAGGGGGCTGCCGGTTGGGATGCCGCGCGCATTCATGCCTTGGGGCCGGCGATCCGGCTGGCACTGGCGGCGCAGGGCGTCGGCGAACCCGAGATCCCCGATGCAGCCGCACGCGCCCAGCAGGCGCTGATCCGCTGCGTCAGTGACGAACGCGGCCGCTGGGTGTTGGGTACGCAGGCGCAGGGACGTTCCGAGTTGCGTCTCACCGGTCTCGTCGACGGCCAACGCGTCAATGTTGTGATCGACCGCACTTTCGTCGATGAGCAGGGCGTGCGCTGGATCATTGATTACAAGACCAGCAGCCACGAGGGCGCTGATGTCGAGGCCTTCTTCGACAACGAACAACTGCGTTATCGCGGACAGCTCGAACGTTATGCCCGGTTGCTGCAGGCCGGTGGCGTCCCCCAAGGGGACTTGCTGCGCAGCGCCCCCCAAGGGGACTTGCTTCGCGGCGAGCAGCGTATCCGGCTGGGACTTTATTTTCCCTTGCTTGGCGGCTGGCGCGAATGGGCCGGCGAAACGCCTTGATCTGCACCCCGGTTGCGGCAGCAGACGATACCCATTAGCATCAAACCCCCTCGCAGTCCGGCAGTCAAAAAAGCAGTCGCAAACCAGAACAATCCGAGGAATTCAACATGATCAATCGTTCAATCCTGAACGGCGTCGTTGCCGCGATTGCGGCCATTGCGTTGCAATGGAACCCCGGCCACGCGATGGCCCAGGGCAAATATCCCGAACGCACGCTGCGGCTGGTCGTGCCCTTCGCGCCCGGCGGCGTCAATGACATCATCGGCCGGCGCTGGGCGCAGGACATGTCGCGCCTCATCGGGCAGAGCATCATTGTTGAAAACCGCGCCGGCGCTTCCGGCGGCATCGGCTCGCAGGAAGTGGCACGTGCCAAGCCCGACGGCTACACGATGCTGATTGCCAATACGACAACCCATGTGCTGAGTCCGCTGGGCAATCCGAAACTCGGTTATGACCCGCTGAAGGATTTCACGCCGCTGGGCATCATTACGCTGGTGCCGACGGGCGTCGCGGTGCATCCTTCGTTGCCACCCAAGACGTTGAAGGAACTCGCGGCATTTGCCAAAAAGAATCCCGGCAAGCTGTCCTTCGGTTCAGCGGGCACCGGCAGCATCACTCACCTCACCGGTGAACTGTTCAAGAAACTCAATGGTGATCTCAATATTGTGCATGTGCCGTACAAAGGCGCGGGGCCGGGGCTGACCGATCTCGTTGCCGGACATATTCCGATGTACACGCCGACGATCAGTTCAGCGCCGCTGGAGTATCACAAGCAGGGCCGCATCCGCATGCTCGCGATCTGTTCCGAAGAGCGGCTGAAGGCGGTGCCCGATGTACCCACGGCGATCCAGGCCGGCATGCCGGAACTGGTGGTGCAGGCCTTCAACGCGATATTCCTGCCGCCGAACACGCCGAAGCCGATTGTCGATACGCTCGCCCAGGCCAATCAGAAAGTGCTGGCATCGGCCGACATGCAGGAGTTTCTGCGCAAGGCCGGGGCTGAAGCGGTGACGGGTTCGTCGCCGGAGCGCGCGACGCAGTTCCTGCAGAAAGAGTTGAAGCGCTGGGCACCGATTGTTCGTGAGACCGGCATCGAATAAGCCGGTTTGCTCGGAATCTATAACTATTTGTTTTTATTGGAAAAATTATGAAATCCTGCTGGATCGTCACCAAGGATCACAAAAACTTTCTCGAATTCCGTGATGTGCCGGTGCCGCAACCCAAGGCCGGCGAGTTGGTCATCAAGGTTCACGCTTCCGCGCTGAACCGCGGCGAACTGTTTGTCGGCGGCGTGGTGCATGGCGGCCCGGAAAAACTCGGCGGCGGTGAAGCCTCCGGTGTCGTGCACGCAATCGGCGAAGGCGTCACCGGCGTCAAGGTCGGCGATGCGGTGTTCGGTCGTGTGCGCGGCGGCTTTGCCGAATACGCAGTGATGGATATCGCGCAGATGATGCCCAAGCCGGCGCATCTGTCCTGGGAAGAGGCGGCAGCGATTCCGATCAGTTTCATCACTGCCTGGGAAATGATCTACCAGTTCGGCAAACTGCAGAAGGGCGAGACCGTGCTGATCATGGGCGTGTCTTCAGGTGCGGGCATGGCGAGCATTCAGCTGGCGAAGCTGATCGGCGCCCGTTCGATCGGCACTTCCGGTTCGCAGGAAAAAATCGACAAGCTGAAAACCATTGGCCTCGATTTCGGCATTGCCACGCGCAAGCCGGATTTTGCCGACAAGGTCAAGGAGCTCAATGGCGGCAAAGGCATCGATCTGGTGATCAACTGTGTCGGCGGCTCGGTATTTGCCGAATGCATGCGTACGCTGGGTGACCGCGGCCGACTGGCCACTGTCGGTTATGTCGATAACGTATTCAAGGCCGAGATCGATCTGAATGCGGTACACGCCTGGCGGCTGGAAGTATTCGGCGTATCCAATGCGCATCTGCCGGCATCGGGCAAGGCAGAGGCGGCAGCCGGCTTCAAGCGCGATGTGCTGCCGGCGATCATGGATGGCCGCATCAAGCCGCTGATCGACAGCATTTTCAGTTTTGACGAACTGCCTGCGGCGAAAGCGCGCATGGACAGCAGCGCGATGGTCGGCAAGATTGCGGTGAAAATCGCCTGACTCCGGCGCAACGGAAATAAAAAGCCGTTCTTGCGAACGGCTTTTTTAATGGAGCCGGAAGATTCAGTCGGCTTTGGCACCCGAGGCTTTGACCACTGCCGCCCACTTCGGAATTTCCGCTTCGATCAGCTTGCGGAATTCTTCAGGTGTTCCGGGATTGGTGTCGACGCCAGACGCGGCAAGCCGGTTTTTGACATCGGGTTGCGCCAGCGCATCCAGTGCCGCCTTGCTCAACACGTTGACGACCGGCGCCGGAATGCCGGCCGGGCCGACGATGCCGTACCACGCCACCGCGGCATAACCCGGCAGTCCGGCTTCGGCGATGGTCGGTACGTCGGGCAGCGAGGCGATGCGCGCGGGAGACGTCACACCGAGACCGCGAAGGCGTCCGCTCTTGATCATCGGAATCGCCGACGACACGCTGGCGAACTGGATGTCGGTCTGTCCCGAGATCAACGCGGTCAGGGCTTCTGATGCGCCCTTGTAGGCGACGTGTACGGTTTTCACACCGGCCATGCTGTTGAACAGTTCCGCAGACAGATGCACCGAGGTGCCTGCACCGGAAGTGCCGTAATTCAGTACGCCGGGCCTGGCCTTGGCGAGCGCGATCAGTTCCTTCACCGATTTCGCCGGCACGGTGGGGTTGAGTACCAGTACGTTGGGGCTGTCGCCGACTCGCGCAATCATCGTGAAGCTGTTCAGCGGATGATAGTTGAGCTTGGAATACAGGCTGTAGTTGATCGCCTGCGTGCCGATGGTGCCCATGAACAGCGTGTAGCCGTCGGGCGGGCTTTTCGCCGTCAGCTCGGCGGCGATGTTGCCGCCGGCACCGGCGCGGTTGTCAATCACCAGCGGCTGGCCCAGGCGTTCACGCAACGCCGGCTCCATCGCGCGGGCGATGACGTCAGCCGCGCTGCCGACCGTGAACGGGATCAGCATGCGCACCGCGCGGTTGGGGAAATTCTGCGCCTGTGCAAGGTTCGCGCAGCACAAGCCCGCAGCGAGTGCGGCGGCAGCGCGCCATGGATATTTATTTTTATGCATATGATCTCCTCCCGATCGATTTGACGCGCAGCCTAGCATGCGGGGGGCGATATTTGCACGCAGCGGGCAGGGGTAAACTATGATCAGGATCAAATCGCAGGCGTCCTGAAGCGTTATAAATTGCGGAACCTGCCCTGCACATCAAGGAGCCCGTCATGAAGACTTGCCTGCGTTACGTCCTCACTGCACTCGCTGCATTTCCGGCGACTGCGCTGACCCAGCAGCAGAAAATCACACCGCCGATTGCGGTCTACTGGATGAGCGTCGATACCACCAGCGGCCTGCCGATGGGCGGCATGGGCGGTGGCGGCGGTGGTCCGTCGGTGATGGACATCGGCCGCATGATGCTGGGTGGCGGCATGGACGGCGGGCCCAACCGCACGATGTGGCTGGAACTCGGATCACAGCGCAGTGCTTCCGGCACACCGGCCGCAGCGCACGAAATTCCCGCGGGCATGAAAATGGGCGCCAGCCTGCCGCTGGAAACGCCGCAGCGCCAGCGCGCAGAACCGCGTGAAGACGGCATGCCCGAGAATTTCGAAAAGCCGCGCGGCCGCATGCTGATTTTCTGGGGCTGCGGTGAACAGGCCGGCGCAGGTCAGCCTTATGTCGTTGATTTTTCGAAACTCGCTCAAGGCGATGTGCCGCAGGGTCTGATCAGCCGTCGCGTCAACGTGCCGCGCGGACCGTCGGCTTCGCGCAGCAAGACTTACGGCGACTGGCCCAATCAGCGCGACGGCCAGCGTGTGCCGGGTGATGCTTCCCTGCGCGGCGACCACCAGATCAAGGGCAACTATTCGCCGGACATCCGGTTTTCGCTCGACGGCAAATACGATTTCATGGAACCGGTGAATCTGTCGCAGGCGAAATCCGGCGGCGGCACCCGCCTGTCCTGGAACAGCGTTTCCAATGCCAACGGGTATTTTGCGACGGCGATGGGCGGCAAGGAAGGTACTGAAGATGTTGTGTTCTGGAGTTCCAGCAACAGCCGTGAGTTCGGCGATCAGTTGATGAGCTGGCTGCCGCCGGCGGAAGTCGCGCGCCTGATCAAGGAACGCGTGGTGATGCCGTCCGCAACGACTGAATGCGTGGTGCCTGCGCAGTTTGTTGCTGCAGCCCCTGCGGCTTTCCTGCGTTTCATCGCCTATGGTGATGAAGCCAACTTCGTACAT
>CBHTVL010000148.1:0-5944 GCA_966096475.1 uncultured Burkholderiales bacterium | reverse complement strand
GGGGCGCGCCGTTTGGGCGCTGGCCATTTCAGCGGCGCTGCATGCCACGCTGCTGCTTTCTGCCGCCGGCAAGCCGGACGGCGGCGTCATCATGGACAAGATCGTCAATCCGCCGGCTGCCGCAGCCTCCCCGCTGCAAGTCGTGTTGCAGCAGGCCGGTGCCGCCATCGATCTGGTCACCGGCACGCCTGAAACACCGGCACCGGTTCCGGAAAATGCGACGCCCGCATTGATTACCGGCAGCGAACCGGTCGCCGGACGCGATGGCGTGCTGCCGCTGGGCTCATCACCGCGTTACTACCTGCCCAACGAACTCGATACGCGCCCGCAGATCCGCAGCCGCATCGAGCCGGCCTACCCCAAGGCCGCGGCGGAACAGGGCATCACGGCCGCATTCACGCTGCGTGTGTTCATCGATGAAAAGGGGCAGGTCGAAAACGTGGTGGTGCCGGGAAAAAATGCATCCGATCCGTTTGTCGCAACCGTCGTTGCCGCTTTCAGCTCGGCCGTTTACACGCCGGGACTTAAAAACGGCGTGGCCGTGAAAAGCCTGCTGCTGATCGAAGTGAATTTTGAAACGCTGGATGTCGCGGAAACCTTCCGCGGCAAGTCTTACTGATCCGCCGGATCAGCCGGCCGCACCAAGCGCCAGCCCTTTGGGCAGCGGGAAGGTCACCCGCTCCGGTGTGCCATCAAGCGTACTGACGCTATTGGCGCCCAGTCCGCGCAAGCGCTCGATCACCGCCTGCACCAGGATTTCGGGTGCCGACGCGCCGGCGGTCACGCCGACGGTTTTTTTGCCATCCACCCAGACCGGCTGCAATTCCGCGGCGTTATCCACCATATAGGCGGGAACACCCAGTTGCTCGGCGACTTCGCGCAGACGGTTGGAGTTGGAGCTGTTCGGCGAACCGACAACGATCACCACGTCACAGCGTTGCGCCAGCGTCTTGATCGCGTCCTGGCGGTTCTGCGTGGCGTAACAGATATCGTCTTTTTTCGGACCGACAATTTTCGGGAAACGCTTTTTCAGAGCCCCCACGGTGCGTGCCGCGTCATCCATCGACAGCGTGGTCTGTGTGACATAAGCGAGATTGTTTTCGTCGGCAACCTTGAGCCCCGGCACATCATCCGGGCCTTCAACCAGATGCATGCCGCCGTTGCTCTGACCCATCGTGCCTTCGACTTCCGGATGGCCGCGGTGGCCGATCATCACGATCTCGCGCCCCTGGTCGCGCATCTTGGCGACTTCGACATGGACCTTGGTCACCAGCGGACAGGTCGCATCAAAGACCTTGAGGCCGCGTGCATCGGCTTCGCGGCGCACATCCTGCGATACGCCATGCGCGCTGAAAATCACCGTACTGCCTGCAGGCACTTCGGCCAGCTCCTCGACAAACACCGCGCCTTTGTTGCGCAGGTCATTGACGACGAATTTGTTGTGCACGACTTCGTGACGCACATAGATCGGCGCGCCATGCAGTTGCAGCGCGCGCTCAACGATTTCGATCGCACGATCGACGCCGGCACAGAAACCACGGGGATTGGCGAGCAGTACTTGCATGGCGCGGATTATACCCTTGCGCCGGCGCCAAAGCGCCAGCGGCGCATTAATTATTCAATAAAAACAATTACTTACTATCATTCTTCGACTGCGAACTGCCAAAAATACCATCCCAGATCAACAGGGCTGCACCACAGGTGATCGCCGAATCGGCAACGTTGAACGCCGGCCAGTGCCAGCCGAAGGCATGGAAGTCAAGGAAATCGACGACCGCGCCGATCGTTACGCGGTCAATCACATTGCCGATCGCACCGCCCAGCACCAGCGCCAGCGCCAGGCTGAACAGCCGTTGCTGCGGATGACGGTACAGCAGCCAGATGATCCACGCCGACGCGATCAACGCAATCCCGGTAAAAAATTCGCGTTGCCAACCACCGGCACCCGCCAGAAAACTGAAAGCCGCGCCGCGGTTATAAACCAGCAGCAGGTTGAAGAAGGACGTGACTTCCACCGGCGGATGATTCGCCAGCTTCTCCACCACCACGTATTTGCTGAGTTGATCCAGCGCCACCACGACGCCCGACAGCAGCAGCCAGCGCCACATCAGGCGTACCGGCGCGGTTCACCCGCGCCGCCCAGGTTGGACGTGCAACGGCCGCAAAGATCCGGATGGTTCGCGTCATGACCGACGTCGGCGCGGTAATGCCAGCAGCGTTCGCATTTGGTGTGCGCGCTCTGACGAACATCGATGATGACCCCTGAACCCTGCTGCTGCGTCACCTTGGCACTGGACGTGATCAGCACGAAGCGCAGGTCATCACCAAGACGTTGCAACGCGTCGTACGCAGGACCCGAGGTTTTGATGTCAAGCTCCGCCTGAAGTGACGAGCCAACGGCACCTTTGGCGCGCAACTCCTCAATATTCTTGTTGGCCAACTCCCGAATCTGGCGGACATTACCCCACGCATCCAGAAGCCCGGTGTGAAATGATTGCTCCGGGATGTCATGCCACAGCTCTTCAAAAATGCTGCCTTCCGGACCGCCCTTGAACACCTGCCATGCCTCTTCGGCAGTAAAGCTCAGCACGGGGGCCATCAGCTTGATCAGCGAGTTCGCGATATGCCACAGCGCGTTCTGTGCCGCACGGCGCGGCTGCGAATCGGCACCCGTGGTGTACAGCCGGTCTTTCAGGATATCCAGATAGAAGGCGCCGAGGTCCTCGGAGCAGAAGGCCGTCAGGCTTTTGACGACCGCATGAAACTCGTAACGCTCGTAACCGGCGACGACATCGTTCTGGAATTTGCGCGTCAGTTCCAGCGCATAACGGTCGATCTCCAGCCACTGCTCCGGCGGCAGCGCGTGTTTGCTGACATCGAAATCCGCCAGATTGGCCAGCAGGAAACGCAGCGTGTTGCGGATGCGGCGATAGGATTCAACGACGCGCTTCAGAATCTCCTTGGAGATCGACAGCTCGCCCGAATAATCCGTGCTCGCCACCCACAAGCGCAGGATGTCGGCGCCGAGTTCGTCCATGACCTGCTGCGGCACGATGACATTGCCCTTGGACTTGCTCATCTTCTTGCCCTGACCGTCGACAACAAAGCCGTGGGTCAGCAGCGCCTTGTACGGCGCGCGGCCGTCCATCATGCTCGCGGTCAGCAGCGAAGAATGGAACCAGCCGCGATGCTGGTCCGAGCCTTCCAAATAAAGATCCGCCGGGAACGCGCCGGTATCGGCATGCGAACCGCGCAGCACCGTGCTGTGCGTGGTGCCAGAATCGAACCAGACGTCCAGCGTGTCCTTGATTTTTTCATAATGCGCGGCGTCAGCACCGAGCAGTTCTTCCGCATTCAGCGCCTGCCAGGCTTCGATACCCTCGCGTTCGACGCGTTGCGCGATCTGCTCCAGCAGTTCCGGCGTGCGCGGATGCAGCGTCGCGGTTTCCTTGTGCACAAAGAAGGGCATCGGCACGCCCCACTGCCGCTGCCGTGACAGCGTCCAGTCCGGACGGTTGGCGATCATGCCGTGCAAACGCGCCTTGCCCCAGTCGGGATAAAACTGCGTGGCTTCCACCGCACGCAGCGCGGTGGCGCGCAGGGTTTCTTCCGGCTTCACACCGTTATAACCGGGAACCTCTTCCATGCCGGCAAACCACTGCGTGGTCGCGCGCAGAATGATCGGCGTCTTGTGCCGCCAGCAATGCATATAGCTGTGCAGGTCGGTCTTGCTCGAGAACAGCACGCCCTTTTCTTCCATGTGCGCAATGATCTGCGGATTGGCTTTCCAGATCATCAACCCGCCGAACAGCGGCAGCGACGCGATGTATTTGCCGTCGCCCATCACCGGCGTCAGGATTTCATCATCCTTCAGACCGTGCTTGCGGCAGGAGTGGAAGTCCTCCACGCCGTAGGCAGGTGCAGCGTGGACCATGCCGGTGCCGGTTTCCAGCGTGACATAGTCGGCCAGGTACACCGGCGACTGACGGTCATAGAAAGGGTGCTTGAATTTGATCAGTTCCAGCGCGGCGCCCTTGCAGGACGCCAGCGTTGTTCCGGTCAGGCCATAACGCGCGAGGCACGCTTCCTGCAGATCGGCCGCAAGAATCAGCAGACCCTTTTCGGTATCGACGAGGTTGTAGCTGAACTCGGGATGCGCGTTCAGCGCCTGGTTCGCCGGCAGCGTCCACGGCGTTGTCGTCCAGATCACCGCAAAGCCCGGCTTGTCCGGCAGCGCCTTCAGACCGAAAGCCTTCGCCACCTTGTCCGGTTCCGCAAACGGGAAACCGACATCGACTGCCGGGTCCTTGCGATCCTCGTATTCGACTTCCGCTTCCGCCAGCGCCGAGCCGCAGTCAAAACACCAGTTGACCGGCTTCAGGCCGCGATAGACGTAACCCTTCTCCAGCAACTTGCCCAGCGCACGAATCTCGTCGGCCTCATTGCGGAAAGCCATCGTCAGATAGGGATGATCCCAGTCGCCGAGTACGCCGAGACGGCGGAAATCTTTTTTCTGACGCTCGACCTGCTCCGACGCGTACGCGCGGCACAACCGCTGCGTTTCCGCGGTGGGCAGATGTTTGCCGTGCAACTTCTCGATCTGCACTTCGATCGGCATGCCGTGGCAATCCCAGCCCGGCACATAGGGCGCATCGAAACCCGACAGCGATTTCGATTTGACGATGATGTCTTTCAGAATCTTGTTGACCGCATGGCCGATGTGAATGTCGCCGTTGGCGTACGGCGGGCCGTCATGCAGCACAAAACGTTTGTTGCGGCCTTTGCTGACTTCACGGATGCGCTGATAGAAGCGGCGCTCTTCCCATTCGGCGAGCATTTTCGGTTCGCGTTTCGCCAGATCGCCGCGCATCGGGAACGGCGTATCGGGAAGGTTCAATGTACTTTTGTAATCAGCCATGTCTTCTTTATTTCAAAACTACCGGTTCAAATCAATCTGGGTTTCAAGCGGCGCGCCGTGAGAAAAAGGCACGCGTATCAGCCACATCACGCGCGATCTGCTGCTTGAGAGTTTCAAGATCGACATACTTCGCTTCATCGCGGAACTTGTGCAGGAAATCGACACGCACCAGTTCGCCGTAAATTTCTTCTTTAAAATCAAATATATAGACTTCCAGCACGGGGGCCGCGCCGCGCGCCTTCACCGTCGGCCGCACACCCAGACTGGCCACGCCCTGCAGCCGCTTGCCGTCGCCGCGCGTCAGCTCCACTGCGAAGATGCCGGTCAACGGCGGTCGATTGTGCTTCATCTGCACGTTCGCTGTCGGGAATCCGAGTTCGCGTCCAAGCCGATCACCGCGCACCACGCGTCCGCTGATGCTGTACGGCCGGCCGAGCAGACGGCCCGCCCGCGCCACATCACCGGTCGCCAACGTCTCGCGCACCGCCGTGCTCTAAACACGGCCGCCGTCAACTTCAACGGTCGCCATGCCTTCGACTGTATAACCGTGCTGCGCCGCCTGCGCGCGCAGCATCGTCAGATCGCCGGCGCGTCGCGCGCCGAAGCGGAAATCATCACCGACCTGCAGCCAGCGCACGCCGAGGCCGCGCACCAGAATGCGTTCGATGAAATCCTGCGCCGTCACCTGCGCGAGTGCAAAATTGAAACGCAGCACATAAGCACGATCAACACCGTGCTGGCGCAGCATCTCGAGTTTTTCGCGCAAGGTGGTCAGCCGCACGGGCGCCTGATCGGGCGCAAAAAATTCGCGGGGATGGGGTTCAAACGTCATCACGCAGGCCGGCAGCCCGCGTACGGAAGCCGCCGCACGCAGCTTGGCGAGCATGGCCTGATGACCGAGATGAACCCCGTCGAAATTACCGATGGTCAGCGCGACGGGGCTGGAGGCAGCGTCCGGAACGCTGCGCAGGATTTGCATGAACCCGCCTTATTCCCAGAGAAGCGCGCTAAAAGGCTGAATTTTAG
>CBHTVL010000147.1:0-5944 GCA_966096475.1 uncultured Burkholderiales bacterium | reverse complement strand
AGGCTGGCCAGCGAACCCAGCACAACAAACTGCAATCCATACAGACGCACCAGTCGCGACTGGCTGGCGCCGTGGCAGCGCATGATCGCGCAGGCATCGAGGTGGCGCTGCAGGAAACGCCGCGCTGCCAATGCAATCGCCACAGCGGCGAGCACCACACTGAGCAAGGCCGCGAGGCTGAGGAATTTTTCGGAGCGCTCCAGCGCCGAACGAATTTCCGGGCGCGCGTCTTCGATGCTTTCAACTCGCTGTCCGGGCGCCAGTTTCGGTGTCACCCAGTTGCGATAGTCGGTGATCGCCGCCGGTGCACCCGCCACCAGCACGCGATAACGGATGCGGCTGCCGACCTGGATCAGACCTGTCGCAGCGACGTCGGCGTCATTGAGCATGATGCGCGGACCGGCATTGATGAAACCGATCGCACTGTCGGGTTCCTGGGTGATGATCTGCGCCACCGGCAGTTTGCTGTTGCCGATCTCAATGACATCACCCACTTGCAACTGCAAACGCGCGATCAGGCGTTCATCGACCCACACCGTGCCGGGCTTTGGAATCCCGGTCGCGCGGCGATCCGCAGTGTTCTGCGCGTCGGTAATACGCAGGTCACCGCGCAGCGGATAACCGGCGGTGACCACTTTGACTTCGGCGAGTACGCTCTGTCCGTTGCCCGCAGTCATGCTCGGGAAACGCAGCATGCGCGCAACCTGCAGGCCGCGGCGTTCCGCTTCCGCGGCAAAAGACGCTTCCAGTTGCCGGTCGCCGGAAATCACCAGATCCGCGCCGAGCAGCTGATTGGCCTGACGGCTCAGCGCCTGATGCACACGGTCGGCAAAAAATCCGACCGTGGTCACGCTGGCGACGGCCACCACCACCGCCACGGCGACCAGCGTCAGTTCACCGGCACGCCAGTCGCGAGCGAGCAGGCGCAGCGCCAGCGCGATATCAGCCATCCATTTCATCACTGCAGTTCGCCTGCCGCCAGACGCAGCGCGCGACCACAGCGCCGCGACAATTCGAGATCATGCGTCACCAGGATCAGTGTGGTGCCGCGCTCGCGGTTCAGTTCAAACATCAGATTGATGATGTCGGCGCCGGTGGCGGCATCGAGGTTGCCCGTCGGTTCATCAGCCAGCAGCAAAGCCGGTCGCGTCGCGAACGCACGGGCAATGGCGACACGCTGTTGTTCGCCGCCGGAGAGCTGTTTCGGATAATGGGTCAGCCGGCCGCCGAGGCCGACGCGTTCGAGCAATGCCTTGGCCGAAGCAGCAGCACCCGACTCCCCTGCCAGTTCCAGCGGCAGCATGACGTTTTCCAGCGCGGTCATTGCCGGCAGCAGGTTGAAGGACTGGAACACAAAACCCACAAGGCGCGCACGCAGGGCCGCGCGACCGTCTTCATCCAGTGCGAACAGATCTTCTCCGCTGATGCTGACCGTACCCGAACTCGGCGTATCCAGCCCGGCAAGCAATCCGAGCAGCGTTGATTTGCCCGAACCCGATGCGCCGACCACGGCGACTGCTTCGCCCTTCGCCACATCGAAACTGACGTTATTGAGGATGGTCAACGCGGAATCGCCGGTGGTAACCTGCTTGCACAGCTGCGCCACGCGCACGATGGTCTTCGGAGATTCTTCAGTCATGCTTTTTCGCTTGTGTTATCGCTTGTTGATTGTTCTGCTGTTCGCTCTGACCGGCTTATCAGCAGCCTCGGCCGCCACCATCCTGGTTTACGGAGACAGTCTGTCGGCCGGCTATGGTGTGCCACGCAATTCGGACTGGGCGCATCTGCTGCAGCTGCGCCTGCGCGAGAAAAAAACCGATTATACGGTCGTCAATGCCAGCATCAGCGGCGAAACCACGCTGGGCGGCGTCAACCGCATCAACGATGCATTACGGAATCACCGCCCCGCCATTACGATTGTTGCACTCGGCGCCAACGACGGTCTGCGCGGCAGCGATCTGAAGGCGATGCGCAGCAATCTCGAACGCATCATCGATGCCGCGCGCGGCGCGAAGTCGCAGGTCATTCTGGTCGGCATGCAGATTCCACCCAACTACGGCCCGCAATACACGGAAAAGTTCAGTGCCAGCTTCCGCGATATCGCGAAGGCCAAGCGTGTGCCGCTGGTGCCCTTCCTGCTGGAAGGATTTGCCGACAGGCGCGAACTGTTTCAGCCGGACAACTTGCACCCGACGGCGGAAGCGCAACCGTTGATGCTGGACACCGTGTGGAAAACCCTGGCGCCCATCATAAAAGTCAAATAAAAACAGATACTTACGTTTATTTACTGACTTTCACCCCGGACGCACCGGCCTCCAGCCGCCCGATCACCGCAGCCTGCGCAAAACCCTTGGCGCGGAAAATCTCCAGAACCTTATCCGCCGCTTCCGGCGCACAAGCCACCAGCAGGCCGCCGCTGGTCTGCGGATCGGTCAGCAGCTTGCGCATGTTGACGCTGTCACCTTCCGGCAACTGCACCAGCTTGTCGTAACTCGCCCAGTTGCGATCCGAAGCCCCGGTCACAAAGCCGGCTTCCACCAGAGGCTGCGCCAGCGACAGCACCGGCACCTTGGACCACTCCAGTTGCGCCAGCAGTCCGCTGCCTTTGCAGATTTCCAGCAGATGGCCCATGAGGCCGAAACCGGTGACGTCGGTCAGTGCATGCACGGCATCCATTGCACCGAGTTCAATGCCCGGCGTGTTGAGCTTGGTCGCGCTCTCCAGCATCTGCTGGTAAGCGGCGTCGCTCAGCTGCCCTTTTTTCATCGCCGCGCTCATGATGCCGACACCAAGACCTTTGCCGAGAATCAGCACATCACCGGCTTTGGCGCGGTCATTGCGTTTGACGCGGTCCGGATGTACCAGACCCAGCGCGACCAGACCGTAAATCGGTTCCGGCGCATCAATCGAATGGCCGCCGGCAATCGGAATACCGGCTTCAGCACACACCGCATGGCCGCCGGCAATAATGCGTTGCACGGATTCCATCGGCAGTTTGCCGATCGGATAGCCGAGCAAGGCCAGTGCCATGAAGGGCTTGCCGCCCATGGCATACACATCGGAGATCGCGTTGGTTGCGGCTATGCGGCCGAAATCAAACGGATCATCAACGATTGGCATAAAAAAGTCCGTCAATACGATACACCGCGGCGTCATCACTCGACTCCGTGCCCACCAGCAGATCCTTGAACGGAAGTGCCGCGGGCGTTTTAGCCAGAACTTCGCTCAGCAACGCCGGCGTCAGTTTGCAGCCTCATCCACCGCCGTGGGAAAACTGCGTCAGACGAAGGGAGGCTTCTGTTTTGGGTTCGCTCATGGTTTTCACGTAAACTGGATAGAACTGCTGTTGAATAAAACGCTTTTGAACAACACTTTTCATCGTTTCAGCGCCGAATGATCCACGCCTGATGCGATGCCGTCCGGCACGCACCGCGCCGCAATAAACCCTGCGGCGACAGGAATACCGACCGTGGCAAACGTAACACAACCCCCCATGCTTGACGAGAGCGGCGCCGCATGACACTGACACCGGCACGCATCACGCGACGCGACGACGGCACGCCGTACGCGCCGGACTACGACGACGTCTATCACAGCGACGAAGGTGGTCCTGCACAGGCGCGAGAAGTTTTTCTTGCGGGTAATCAGTTGCCGGCGCGCTGGGCACATCGCGCGGTATTCACCGTCATGGAAACGGGTTTCGGGCTGGGCCTCAATTTTCTGGTCACCCTGAAAGCCTGGCGTGACGATGCATCGCATTGCGAACGTCTGCACTACATCGCGATTGAAAAACACCCGCTGACCCTCGCCGACCTTGCCGCCTGCCATGCCGCATGGCCGGAACTGGCTGACGAGGCCGCAGCGCTGCAGGCGCAATGGCCGCTGCCGTTGCCCGGCCATCACCGGCTGCAGTTCTTCGGCGGCGCGGTCACGCTGACCCTGGTCTTCGGTGACATCGCCGATGCCTGGCCGCAACTCGATACACCCTTCGACGCCTGTTATCTCGACGGCTTCGCGCCGGCGCGCAACCCTGACATGTGGCAACCCGCGCTGCTGCGCCACTGCGGCCGCCTCGCCGCACCCGGCGCGACGCTGGCCACCTACACCACCGCGCCGGCGGTGCGCGATGCACTGAGCGCAGCCGGATTCAGCGTGCAGCGCCTGCCGGGTTATGGCCGTAAACGTCACCGGCTGGCTGCCACCTTCAGTCCGCCGGCCTGGCAGGCCGCTCATGCGATACCAGTGACGCCCAAAGCGGATGACCGCAAAGCCCTGATCATCGGCGCCGGACTGGCCGGCGCTGCCGTCGCCGAACGCCTGGCTGCACGCGGTTGGCAGATCACCGTCATCGACGCACTGCCGGCCGCTGCCGGCGGCGCCTCCGGCATCCGCGCCGGCCTGCTGCATCCGCATCTGTCACCGGACGATGCGCTGCTGTCGCGATTGATCCGCCATGGTTTTCTGTATGCGCTGTCGACCTGTAGACGCCTCAGCGACACCGGCCATCCTTTAAGCGGCCGTTGTGACGGCATGGCCCATGTCGCGCAGGATCTGCTGACGGAGGCCGGGATGGCCTCGACCGCAGCACGGCTGGGTTTACCCGGGGAATACGCACAGTTCATGGATCGCAATGCGCTTAGCGCTGCCTGCGGCCTGTCGCTGAGCGCGGGCGGCTACTGGTATCCACAAGCGGGATGGATGACACCGGCAACACTGATTGAAGCGCAGCTCCGGCAGTCCGGTGCACAACGGCTTTTTAACTGTCGCGTTGATCGACTGGAACATCATGCCGGGCAATGGCAGGCCATCGCGGCCGACGGCGCTGTCATTGCACAGGCGCCGGTCGCGATCCTCGCCAACAGCCACGATGCCGCACGGCTTTCACCCTTCGCTTATCCGCTGCAGCGTGTGCGCGGCCAGCTGACATACCTGCCGGGCGCTACCCTGCCCGGACTGCGCCATGCCGTCACCGGCCCGGGTTATGCCGTGAAGACCGCCGACGATACGCTGGTCATCGGCAGCACTTACAGCGAAGAAGACAACTCCACACAACTCTCCGCAGCCGATCACGCCACCAATCTGGCGATGATGGGCGAACTCTTCCCTGACCATCAAAACACCGTTGCAGAACCCCTTTCAGGCTTCACCGGTTTCCGTGCCGCCACGGCCGACCATCTGCCGCTGATCGGCGCACTGCCGGATCTGCAAGCCATGCGCACGGTTGGTCTGGAACTGGCCGGACAGCCCGTCAACGACATGCCGCGCCGCCCCGGCCTTTATGGCACCCTGGGTTATGGTTCACGCGGTCTGCTGTGGGCGGCGATGGGCGGTGAACTCCTCGCCAGCCTGATCCACGGGGAGCCGCTGCCAGTGGAAGCACCGCTGGCCGCAGCCATGGACCCGGCGCGCGGCGCCCTGCGACGCCTGCGTCAGGGTGAGTTGCCCTGAAACCGCAAGGGTCGGAATCCGACCCTTGCGGTACAATCAGCCCCCGCAATTGCAATCCCGGACCCTGAACACCTGCGCATGGCCTCCGCCTCCTCCGATTCCCGCATCGCCACCGTCAGCAGCCTCGATGAGCTTGAAGCCTTCAGCGACATCATCGACGTGCGCTCGGAAAGCGAGTTTGCCGAGGACCACATGCCGGGGGCGATCAACTGCCCGGTGCTGAATGATCAGGAACGCATCGAAGTCGGCACGCTCTACAAGCAGGTCTCGCCCTTCGATGCCAAAAAACTCGGCGCCTCACTGGTCGCCACCAACGCCGCGCGACATCTGCGTGAGCGCTTCATCAACCACCAGCGCGACTGGCGTCCTTTGGTGTATTGCTGGCGCGGCGGCGAACGCAGCAATGCGCTGGCGCATATCCTCAGCCGCGTCGGCTGGCGCACCAGCCGTTTCCTCGGCGGCTACAAGGCTTACCGCCACGCCGTCATCGAGGAAC
>CBHTVL010000146.1:0-5954 GCA_966096475.1 uncultured Burkholderiales bacterium | reverse complement strand
GAGGGCAAATCCGCCCGCTCCCAGCGCACCGGCAGCGGTGAAAGATCATCCGAGGTGATCAGTTCCACGCCCGGCGTCGAGTAACGCAGTTCTGCGATGTACTCGGAGACCTTTTTACCGGGCAGTTGTCCGCCTTCACCCGGCTTGGCGCCCTGTGCCATCTTGATCTGGATCTGTTCGGCGCTCGCCAGATACTCAGCGGTGACGCCGAAACGGCCGGAAGCGACCTGCTTGATCTTGGATTTCAGCGAATCGCCAGCCTTGATTTCGATGTCACTGATAAAGCGGTCTGCGCCCAGGCGCGATGCCATGGTCTCACCGGACTTGATCGGGGCAAAACGCCGGCGGTCTTCACCACCCTCGCCGGTGTTCGACTTGCCGCCGATACGGTTCATTGCCAATGCCAGCGTGGCGTGCGCTTCGGTCGAGATCGAACCCAGCGACATGGCGCCGGTGGAGAAGCGTTTGACGATTTCCGCGGCCGGCTCGACATCTTCGATGGCTACCGGTTTGCACTGGTCGAAGCGGAATTCGAACAGGCCCCGGAACGTCATGTGCCGCTTCGACTGATCGTTGATGATGTCCGCGTACTCACGATAGGTCGATGCGCTGTTGGCACGCGTCGCATGCTGCAGCTTGGCGATCGCGTCCGGCGTCCACATATGTTCTTCGCCGCGCGCACGCCAGGCGTATTCACCCCCGGCATCCAGCGCACCGGCCAGCACCGGGTCGTTACCGAAGGCACCGCGATGAGTGCGGATCGATTCCTCGGCGACTTCGAATATGCCGATACCGCCGACGTTGGACGAAGTGCCGGTGAAGTATTTGTCGATCAACGGTTTTGACAAACCGAGGGCTTCGAATATCTGCGCGCCGGTATAGGACATGTAGGTGGAGATGCCCATTTTCGACATCACCTTGCGCAGGCCCTTGCCCACGGCCTTGACGAAATTCTTGATCGCCTTGTAACCGTCCACGCCGTTGATCTGGCCGCTGTCGGCGAGATGCAGCATGGTTTCCAATGCCAGGTAGGGATGCACGGCTTCCGCGCCATAACCACCCAGCAATGCGAAGTGATGCACTTCACGCGCCGATCCGGTTTCGACAACGAGGCCGGCACTGGTGCGCAGACCTTTGTCGACCAGGTGGTGGTGAATGGTCGACAGCGCGAGCAACGCGGGAATCGCGACATGGTCGCGATCAATGTGCCGGTCGGAAATGATGATGATCGAATAGCCGGAGCGCACCGCGTCCTCGGCCTGCGCGGCCAGGCTGGCGAGTCGCGCCTCGATGGCTTCCTTGCCCCAGGCTGCGGGATAGGTGATGTTCAGTTCGCAGGATTTGAACTTGCCGTCGGTGTAACGCTCGATGTTGCGGATCTTTTCCATCTCGTAGAAATCCAGCACCGGCTGGCTGACTTCGAGGCGGATCGGCGGATTGGTTTCATCGATGCCGAGCAGATTGGGTTTCGGCCCGATGAACGATACCAGCGAGGTGACCAGTTCTTCGCGGATCGGATCGATCGGCGGATTCGTCACCTGCGCAAACAGCTGTTTGAAATACTGGTACAGGTTCTTGTTCTTGGTTGACAGCACGGCCAGCGGCGAATCGTTGCCCATGGAGCCGATGGGTTCTTCACCGTTGCCGGCCATCGGCGCGAGAATGAACTTGATGTCTTCCTGGGTGTAACCGAAGGCCTGCTGGCGATCCAGCAGCGGTACGGTGCTGCGTTCGGGTTGCGCCTTCTGGCTTTCGACGTCATCCAGTTTGACGCGGATGCGCTCGATCCATTCGACGTAGGGTTTGGCGGAAGCCAGCGATTCCTTCAGTTCCTTGTCGTCGATGATGCGGCCTTTTTCCAGATCGACGAGGAACATCTTGCCCGGCTGCAGGCGCCACTTCTTGACGATTTTTTCTTCGGGAATCGGCAGACAACCGGATTCCGAGCCCATAATGACCAAGTCATCGTCAGTGACGATGTAACGGGCGGGACGCAGGCCGTTGCGGTCCAGCGTGGCGCCGATCTGGCGGCCGTCGCTGAATGCAATCGCGGCGGGGCCATCCCAGGGTTCCATCATCGCCGCATGATATTCGTAGAAAGCACGGCGGCTCGCATCCATCAGCGTGTGGCCTTCCCACGCTTCCGGAATCATCATCATCACGGCATGTGCAATCGAATAGCCGCCCATCACCAGCAGTTCGAGCGAATTGTCGAACGATGCCGAGTCGGACTGGCCCGGATAAATCAGCGGCCACAGTTTGTCGAGATCCTTGCCGAGAATCGGGCTGGAAATCGCACCCTGGCGGGCACGCACCCAGTTGACGTTGCCACGAACCGTGTTGATCTCGCCGTTGTGGGCGATCATGCGGAAGGGGTGTGCCAGATCCCAGGTCGGGAAGGTATTGGTCGAGAAACGCTGGTGCACCAGCGCCAGTGCCGACACCACACGCGGATCCTGCAGATCGCGGTAGTAGGTGCCGACCTGCGAAGGGAGCAGCATGCCTTTGTAGACGATGGTGCGCGCCGACATCGACGGCACGAAAAATTCCGTGCTGTGCGCCAGCTTCAGCGCGCGAATGGCGTGGCCTGCGCTCTTGCGGATGACATAGAGCTTGCGCTCCAGCGCGTCAGTGACGCGGATGGCCGAGCTGCGGCCGATGAAGACCTGGCGGATGACCGGCTCCACTTTTTTGACTGACTCGCCGAGATCTTCGCTGTCCACCGGGACATCGCGCCAGCCGAGCAGCACCTGGCCTTCATCCTTGATGGCGCGTTCAATTTCATATTCGCAGGCGAGGCGTGATGCCGGTTCGCGCGGCAGGAAGATCATGCCGATGCCGTACTCGCCGGGGGGCGGCAGTTTGACGCCCTGCTTGTCCATTTCCTCGCGGAAAAACGCGTCGGGAATCTGGATCAGGATACCGGCACCGTCCGATGCTTTCGGATCCGCGCCGACCGCACCGCGGTGCGTCAGGTTGCAGAGGATGGTTAACCCTTGCTCGATGATGTCGTGGCTTTTTTTGCCTTTGATGTTGGCAATAAAGCCGACGCCGCACGCATCGTGCTCGTGCGCGCCATCGTAAAGACCTTGGGGTTCCGGCAAATTCGGGTGTGACATCGTGAGCCTCGTCAAAAACACCTTGAAAATCAACAACTTGCAACGATTTTTGTTGCGTCGCCACAAGCCGGGATTGTCAAAACACGAAAAACGGAGTGAAACCCTGTGAGTCTACCGTTATCAAGGGGTTAGCTCAACCGCTTGCGGCCCTGAGACCGCGAGAAAATCTCAGCTGACGTCGATGGAAAACAGACGTCGATGTTCAACGATGGCGTAGCGGTCGGTCATGCCGGCGATGTAGTCGGCAATGGCGCGCGGGGTGTCGGCCTCGGCGCGGGCCTGGAATTCCGGCGGCAGCAGGCCGGGTTCCGCCAGAAAGGCCTGAAACAGGTCGGTAATGATGCGGCGGGCCTTGCTGCTCATCCGCGACACCCGGTAATGCCGGTAAAGGTTGGCGTGCAGAAAGCGCTTCAACTCGGTTTGTTCACGCTGGATCCGCTCGGAAAACCGGATCATCGCCGGCGCCCGGCGGACATCTTCGATGGATTGCGGCGCAAACTCCCTGATGCTTGCCGCGCTCTGCCGGATCAGATCCGTTACCAGGGTGTCGATCATCCGCCGTACGGTTTCGTGCACCAGTCGCCGTCCTTCAATTTTCGGATACGCCTTCAACGCGGCGCGCATATGGCGGCGGAAAATGCCGACCGTAGCCAACTGATCCATTTCCAGCAAACCCGAGCGCAGACCATCGTCGACGTCGTGGTTGTTGTAGGCGATTTCGTCGGCGAGATTGGCGATCTGGGCTTCAAGGCCCGGCCGTTGCCGGCGGATGAAACGTTCACCGACATCTCCCAACAGTCGCGCATTTTTCAGTGAGCAGTGCTTGAGGATGCCTTCGCGGGTTTCGAAAGTCAGATTCAGTCCGTCGAAAGCGCCGTAACGCTGCTCCAGCACATCAACAACCCGCAGCGACTGCAGGTTGTGTTCGAATCCGCCGTAAGGCTTCATGCAATCGTTGAGCGCATCCTGGCCGCTGTGGCCGAAGGGGGTGTGGCCGAGGTCATGTGCCAGCGTGATCGCTTCGGTGAGGTCTTCGCTGAGCGACAGATGGCGTGCCACCGAGCGGCCGATCTGCGCCACTTCGAGGCTGTGCGTGAGACGGGTGCGGAACAGATCGCCTTCATGATTCACGAACACCTGGGTCTTGTATTCAAGACGGCGGAATCCGGTGGAATGAATGATGCGATCGCGGTCACGCTGGTATTCGCTGCGCCCGCGCGGCGGCGCTTCCCGGAAGCGGCGCCCGCGCGAAGATTCGGCGTGGGCGGCGTATGGCGCAAGTTCAGACATCATCAACACCCTCCCCGCCGAGTACGATGGCCAGCGTTTCAGCGGGAACGGCAGCGCTGACAAACGCTTCACCGATTTTTTTCAGCAACACGAAACGGATTTTCCCGCCTTCGACTTTTTTGTCGTGCCCCATCAGTTCCAGGTACCGCTCAACACCCAGACGCGGTCCGCGTACCGGCAGACCGGCCCGTTGCAGCAGCTTTACCGTGCGCGAGACGCAGTTTTCATCGATCAGCCCCATCCGCTGCGATACGCGGGCGGCGATCACCATCCCGGCGGCAACGGCTTCACCGTGCAGCCACTGGCCGTAACCCAGACCGGATTCGATGGCATGTCCGAAGGTGTGTCCGAAGTTGAGCAGCGCCCTGACACCTTCTTCTCGCTCATCAGCGGCGACAACAGTTGCCTTGTTGCTGCAGGACAGGTGGATGGCATGAGCCAGTGCCGCAGGTTCACGCGCCAGCAACTGATCCATATTGGATTCCAGCCAATCAAAAAACACGGCATCGCCGATCAAGCCGTATTTGATGATTTCCGCGAGACCTGCAGCCAGTTCACGTTGCGGGAGCGTCTTGAGGGTATCGGTGTCGGCAATCACCGCGCGCGGCTGGTAAAAAGCGCCGATCATGTTTTTGCCCAGCGGGTGATTGATCGCGGTTTTTCCGCCGACCGAAGAATCCACCTGGGCCAGCAGTGTAGTCGGAATTTGGATGAATGGCGCGCCGCGCTGGAAGGTCGCCGCAGCGAAGCCGACCAGATCACCGATCACGCCGCCGCCCAGCGCGATCAGCGTTGTCTTGCGCTCGGCATGATTCTTCAGCAGTGCATCAAACACCAGATTCAGGGTCTGCCAGTTTTTGTGTTCCTCACCGTCCGGCAGCACGATGGTATCGATGGCTATCTGTTGTCCGGCAAGTGCTGATTTGAGCTTTTCAAGATACAGCGGGCCGACCACGGTGTTGGTGATGATCACCGCCTTACGCTGCGGCAAATGGGCCGCCACCAGTTCGGACTGACCGAGAAGCCCGGGGCCGATATGTATCGGATAACCGCGATCGGCAAGATCAACGTGCAGTGTGCTGTGTTTGTTCATGACGGGGTTTGCTCCGCAGTCTGTTGCGGGCCGTTGCTATTGCCATCCGTCAACAGTTGCTGAATCTTCGAGGTCAGATGCGCCACGCTTTGTGATCCGGTATCAACAATCAGATCAGCCACTTCCCGGTACAGCGGATCACGCTGGTCGTGCAGCGTCCGCAGCTTGCCCAGCGGGTCTGCCGTCTGCAGCAGCGGGCGGTTGCGATCCCTGCGGGTGCGTCGCCACAGATCTTCAGGCGCTGCGCGCAGGTAAATCACCCGGCCGCGGCTTTTGAGGAAGCGGCGGTTGGACTCCGCAATCACGGCGCCGCCGCCGGTTGCCAGTACGATGCCGTTCATGGCGCTCAGTTGCTCAATCATTTTTTCTTCACGGGCGCGGAATCCGGCTTCGCCTTCGATCTCGAAAATCACCGGGATTTTTACGCCGGTCATGCGTTCGATCTCGGCATC
>CBHTVL010000145.1:0-5960 GCA_966096475.1 uncultured Burkholderiales bacterium | reverse complement strand
CTTACCTCAGTGGTACCGGGCTCGCGGCCAAACTGCTTGCGGCGCTTTAAGGCACAGTCTGTTTACTCCGGTTTCAGATTGGCTTTGCGCGCCACATCGCGCCATTTGGTGATTTCGGCGGACAGGTAGCGGGAGAACGCCGCAGGCGTGGTGGTTTCCGGTTGCAGACCCTGGGTGATCAGGGCGTCGCGTACCTGTGGTACGGCGATGGCCGCGACAAACTCGCGGTTCAGCCGTTCAACGATGGGCCGTGGTGTATTTGCCGGTGCAAAAACGGCCAGCCACAAGGTCACTTCAAAATTCCTGATGCCCGATTCCTGCACGGTCGGCACATCCGGCAGCGCCGGTGCACGTGTGCTGCTGGTTACCGCCAGCGCCCGCAGCTTGCCCGCGCGTACATGCGGCAGCACCGGCGCCATGGTGCCGAACTGCAATTCGATGCGCCCGGCAAGCGTGTCGAGCACGGATTGTGCGGAACTCTTGTAGGAAATCGGCGTCAGCTGCGCACCGGTGAGATTGGACAGCAGTTCCCCGCCCAGGCGCGCCATGCTGGCGTTGCCGACGGTGGTGTAGCGGATCTGTCCCGGTTTCGCTTTGGCAAGTACGATGAGTTCCTGCAGATTGGCGGCGGCAACGGCCGGGTGCACGGCAAGAATGTACGGCAGGTGGCCGAACATGGTGATCGGCGAAAAATCCTTTTCCGGGTCGTAACTGAGGTGAGGATTTAAAGCTTTCGACAGCGCGTGTGTGCTGGTGGTGCCGCCGGAGATGGTGTAGCCGTCGGGTGCGGCGCGTGCACCAAGTTCTGCGCCGATGGCGCCGGCAGCGCCGGCGCGGTTGTCGATGACGATGGATTGTCCGAGGGCTTCGCCGACGCGCGGCGTGATCACCCTTGCGGCGGCATCGACCGAACTTCCGGCGGGGAAGGGGGCAATCATGCGGATCGGGCGCGACGGCCAGGCATCGGCGGCCTGTGCGGCAAAGCTGGCGGATATCAGGGTGGCGCAGATCGTTAGAGAGATTCTGGCGGCAATCATTTTATTTGTTCCTCAAGTCCGGTCAGCAGGTCGGCAATGTCGTTCAGTGCATTGAACCGCGGCTGCGCGGCGATATGCGGGGTCAGCAGCACGTTTTCAAACTGCAGCAGTTCATCGTCATCACGGCCCGGTGCTTCATGCAGCGGGTCCAGCGCAAAGCCGCCGAGGCGGCCCGAACGCAGCGCGCCGAGGACGGCTTCACGGTCGACGATTTCAGCGCGCGAGATGTTGATCAGCCGTGCGCCGGGTTTCATCTGGGCCAGACGCCTTGCGTTGAACAGGTGGCGGGTGTTGTTGTTGCCGGGCAGGCAGATCACCACCCAGTCGCAGGTCTCAAGCAGCGTGTCGAGTTCGGCGTAATGCGCGTGGTATTCGGTCTCAAGCGCCTGTGGCATGCGTGTCCGCTGGTGGTAGAGGATGTTCATGCCGAAGCCTGTTGCGCGAAGCGCGACTTCGCGGCCGATTTCACCCATGCCGACGATGCCCAGCGTCGTCCCGTGGAGCAGGGTGATCCCCGGCACGCGCGCCCAGTTTGAATTGGCGGTATGTCGGCGGTCATAGGTGCGCGGCGAGAATCCTGCGGCCTGCAGTGATTCGGTGCTGATGCGGTTGATGACGCGATGCAACTGGCGCGACAGGCCGAGAATCATCGCGATGGCATGTTCGGCGCAGGCGATATTGGCGCGACGGCGCAGTTTCAGCACGGCAACCTGTTTTGCGGCGCAGGCGGGTTCATCGATACTGCTGGCGATGGCGCCGTATTTCTGCACGGCGCGCAGTCGCGGCGCGAGCGCCAGTTCGGCGGCGCCGACGCGCAGTGATTCGATGACCGCAATGTCGGCGTCCGGCAGGTGTTTGTGCAGTGTTTCTTCGTCATCGACGAGATGTACGGTCGCGGGATAGAGTTTTTTCAGCCGGCCGCGCAGCTGGGTCAGCCAGCCGTTGAAGTCCGGCAGATCGTGGGCAAAAAAATCGCTGTAGGCGGCGATGCGTTGCGGATCGGTGTGTTCGGGATCAAGGATGACGCCGAGCAGACGCAGAAAGGGATCGTTTTCAACGACCAGAACGGGCTGTGCTTTGCTCATGATTTCTGTTCCGGTTCGATACGCAGCGCGCGTGCGACGCGGGTATGCATGTTGTAGGCGCCGGCAAGCACGCTGATTTCGACAACGGCCTGGTCGTCGAAATGTTTTTTGATTTCCTCGTGCAGGGCATCGGGTACGTCAATCTGGCGGGTCATTGAATCGGTCCAGGCCAGTGCGGCACGCTGCGCCGGCGTAAACAGCTTGTCTTGTAGTCGCGCATCCCCCAGCGCCGCAACCTGTTCCGGCGTCACGCCGGCTTTCAGTGCATGGCCGCTGCCGTGGATGCGCGCCTGGTATTCGGCGCCGTTGAGCAGCGACACGCGCAGGATGATCATTTCACGCAGCGCGGCATCGAGCGAAGTCTTGTAACGGATGATGCTGTTGAAATCGAGCCAGCCTGCGGCCACCGTCGGACTGTTCATCAGCACGCGATACAGGTTGATCAGCTTGCCGCGTTCGGCTTTGACGCGAGCGATGAAGGGGGCGAGATCGCTGCGCTCCTCGCCAAGCAGTGGGACACGGGCCATGAATATTCCTAACTATATGTTTTTATTGAGTAATTATTATAGCTTTTGACCGGGTCGCGAGACCGATCCGGGCGCTATTTTACCGGTCCGTATCCGCCGCCGCCCGGGGTTTCGATGATGAAGATGTCGTCCGGATTCATTTCCACGCTGGTGCAGGCATCGATTTCAAAAACGCGGCCGTCGGCGCGTTCGACGGCATTGCGTCCGGTGCGTCCGGGATTGCCGCCGTTCATGCCATAGGGCGGCACGCGGCGATGGCCGGACAGAATGGCGGCGGTCATGGCTTCGAGAAAACGGATACGACGAATCGCACCATCGCCGCCACGCCAGCGTCCGGTGCCGCCGCTGCTTTGGCGGATGGCAAAACTGTCGAGCCGCACCGGGTAACGCCATTCCAGCACTTCCGGATCGGTGAGCCGCGAATTGGTCATATGGGTCTGCACGCAGGCCGTGCCGTCAAAACCGTCGCCCGCACCGGAACCGCCGGCGATGGTTTCATAGTATTGGTGTCGCGCGTTGCCGAAAGTGAAATTGTTCATCGTGCCTTGTGAGGCGCCCATCACGCCGAGTGCGCCGTACAGTGCGTCGGTGACGCATTGCGAGGTTTCGACATTGCCGGCCACCACGGCGGCAGGGTGGCGGGGGTTGAGCAGTGTGCCCGCTGGCACGATGACCTTCAGCGGCCGCAGGCAGCCGGCGTTGAGCGGGATGTCGTCATCGACCAGGGAGCGGAAGACATACAGCACGGCAGCCAGCGTGACGGCCAGCGGCGCATTGAAGTTGTTATTGCCCTGGGCTGATGTACCGGTAAAGTCGATTTCAGCTGTGCGGGCCGCCGTGTCGACCCGGATGGCAACGCGGATCACCGCACCGTGATCCATTTCGTAGCTGAATTCGCTGTCATGCAGGCGGTCGATGACGCGCCGCACCGCGGCTTCGGCATTGTCCTGCACGTGGCGCATATAGGCCTGGACGATGTCGAGTCCGAACTGCCGGATCATGCCTTGCAGTTCCGTTGCGCCCTTGCGATTGGCGGCGATCATCGCGCGCAGATCGGCGATGTTCTGGTCGATATTGCGTGCCGGATACTGCGTCGAAGAAAACAGTTCCCGGGTTTCGGTTTCGCGGAATTGTCCGGCCTTCACCAGCACGAAGTTCGAAATCAGCACGCCTTCCTCATCGATGTGACGGCTGTCCGGCGGCATCGAGCCGGGCGTGATGCCGCCGACGTCGGCGTGGTGGCCACGCGATCCGGTATAGAACAGCAGCTTGCGTCCGTCAGCGTCGAAGACCGGTGTGATGACGGTGATATCCGGCAGATGGGTGCCGCCGGCGTAAGGATCGTTGAGCATCCAGGCATCGCCCGGTGCCATGCGCCCCCGGTTGGCATCGATCACGGCGCGGACGCTCGCCCCCATCGAGCCCAGATGCACGGGCATATGCGGCGCGTTGGCGATCAGATTGCCTTCACCGTCAAACAGCGCGCAGGAGAAATCCAGCCTTTCCTTGATGTTGACCGAATGCGCGGTGTTGGCGAGTGTTGCGCCCATCTGTTCCGCGATCGACATGTAAAGATTGTTGAACACTTCGAGCAGTACGGGATCGGCCTGCGAACCGGCGCGCTCGCGTATCTTCGGGCTTGTGCGTGTGAGCAGCAGATGGCCTTCGGCGGCAACTTCGGCTTGCCAGCCTGGTTCAATGACCGTGGTGGCATGGGCATCGGTGATGATGGCGGGGCCCGGTATGCGTATGCCCGTGGACAACGCAGCGCGGTGATGTGCATCGACTTCACGCCAGGCGCCTTCGCAATACATCGACACCCGCATCGCGGTCGCCGTTTTTCCGGCAGTGGTTGCCGGGGCGAGTTGATGATCGCCCTGACCGATGGCTTCGATAGTAATGGAGTCGATGACCAGCGGGCGGTCCTGCATCAGGAAGCTGTAGCGCTGCAGATAGGCCTGTTCGAATTCCTGCCGGATGGCGTCAGGGGTGCCGTGGGCCACACCGATGCTGCTGTCGGTGCCGGCGTATTTGATCAGCAGACGGGTCTGCAGGCGGATGGCTGTTGCAGCCACGCCCTGTGCCAGAACCTGATCGCGCGCGGCATTGCCGAGTTTGGTGATGACCGGCTGCAATGCGAAGAGCGCGGTATCGGACAGCGTCGTTTCAACCGCCTGTTCGCGCATGGCGGTGATGTCGGCCAGTCCCATGCCGAGTGCCGACAGCACGCCGGCGAGCGGATGGATGAACACCCGCGGCATACCCAGGGCATCGGCTACCCGGCAGGCGTGCTGGCCGCCGGCGCCGCCGAAACAGGCCAGCGTGTATTGGGTAACGTCGTGACCGCGCTGCACCGAGATTTTTTTGATGGCATTGGCCATGTTCTCGACGGCGATGCGCAGACCGCCTTCAGCCAGTGCTTCGATGCTTTGCAAGTTGTTGTTTTTATTGTTTATTTTTTGATGAAGCTGAATGAATTTTGCCCGCGTTGCTGCGACATCCAGCGCTTGCCGGCCATCGGCGCCGAACACGCTGGGGAACAAGGAAGGCTGGATGCGTCCGAGCAGCACATTGCAGTCGGTGATGGTGAGCGGGCCGTTTTTGCCGTAACACGCCGGTCCCGGATGGGCGCCGGCGGAGTCCGGACCTGCACGCAGACGTGAGCCGTCAAACTGCAGAATGGATCCGCCGCCCGCCGCGACGGTATGAATGGCGAGCATCGGTGCACGCACGCGCACGCCGGCGACCATGGCGTCAAAAGTGCGTTCGAGTGCGCCAATGTCTGTGCCGGCAAAATGCGCGACATCGGTCGAGGTGCCGCCCATGTCGAAACCGATGATGCGGTCAAAGCCGGCGGCAGCCGCCGTGCGTACCGCGCCGACGATACCGCCGGCCGGTCCGGAAAGGATGCTGTCCTTGCCCTGAAAACTTCCGGCATCGGTCAGTCCACCGCTGGATTGCATGAACAGCAGTCTTGTATCCGGCAATTCGCGGCGTACTTGATCGACATAACGGCGCAGCACCGGTGTCAGATAGGCATCAACCACCGTGGTGTCGCCGCGGGCGACCAGTTTCATCAGCGGACTGACTTCGTGCGATACCGAAACCTGGCTGAAACCGCAGTCGCGGGCGAGCCTTGCGGCCAGTTGCTCATGCTGCGGATGGCGGTAACCATGCATGAAGGCGATGGCAATGGCGTTATAACCGGCGGCTTTTGCGGCGGCAAAATCACGCTTCAAGGCGACTTCATCCGGTGCGCGGATCACTTCGCCATGTGCAGCCATGCGTTCATCGACTTCATGAACAGCGCT
>CBHTVL010000144.1:0-5962 GCA_966096475.1 uncultured Burkholderiales bacterium | reverse complement strand
AGACTCGAAGGCAAAGTAGTGTTTCTCACCGGCGCAGGTGCCGGCATCGCCAAGGCAACCGCAAAAATGTGTTCGCGCGAAGGCGCGGGCGTCGCGATCTGCGAACTCAACCGCGAAGCGGGTGAACGCGCCGAACGCGAAATCCGCGAAGCCGGCGGCAACGCGCTGTTCGTACAAACCGACGTGACCCAGGACGACAGCGTGCGCGACGCCATCGCCGCCACCGTCAAACATTTCGGCAAGCTCAATGTGCTGTTCAACTGCGCCGGTGGTTCCTCGCAGGACGACCGCCCCGTGCATGAGATGGATCTCGATGTCTGGCACAAGACCGTCGCGCTGAACCTGCTGCATCCATTCCTGACCTGCCGTCACGGCATTCCGCACATGATCAAGGCGGGCGGCGGTTCCATCGTCAACGTGACTTCGCATCTCGGGCTGGTCGGCACCGTCAAGCCGGCCTATGCCGCGACCAAGGGCGGCATCATTTCCTTCACCAAGACGCTGGCCGCGCAATATGTCGAATACGGCATCCGCGCCAATGCGGTGGCGCCGGGCACGGTGCGCACCGAACGCCAGATCGCGCGCTACGAGAGTAAGGACTATGTCGAGAAATCGAATGCCGCCGCGAAAGAACGCGCAGTGTTCCAGAAGCTTTACCCGTATTCGCGCGGTGAACCCGATGACATCGCGGCGATTGCCGTGTTCCTCGCCTCGGACGAGTCGCGCATGCTGACCGGCACCACCATCGCGGCCGACGGCGGACGTTCCAGTTATCTGAAGGTGTACGCCGGCGAGGAATAAGAGAGGCGTTAAAAGAAGCATTGAAAGAAACGGTGAGCAGAGCGCCGAAGCGCCGCCCCACGTTTGAGTTTGAACAGTTGTTACAGGAGGAGTTGACCATGACTGCTGCCGCACCCTTTACCGTTGTTCCCAGCGGCGCCGCGCTCGGCGCTGAAATCCGCGGCGTTGATCTGACCCGGATCGACGACGCTACCTTCCAGGCTCTGCACAAAGTCTGGCTCGAACACATGCTGCTGCTGTTCCGCGGCCAGAAATTCGCGCCTGAAGATCTGGTCACGCTGGTCAAACGTTTCGGCACACCGGTGACTTCATCGACACTGCACAAGCGTGATCTGGCCGAACGCATCGCCAATCAGGTGTTCCAGCTGCCGCCGGAAGTCACCGTGGTCACCAATGTCCGTGAAAACGGCAAACCGGTCGGCATCCTCGGCGACGGCGAAGTGGTCTGGCATTCGGATTTTTCCTTCAAGGACAAACCGACCGCCGCCCGCATGCTGCTCGCCGTCGAAATCCCGCCCGCCGGCGGCCATACCTATTTCTCCAACTGCTACGCCGCCTACGACACCATGTCCGATGACATGAAGCGCCGCATTGCCGGCAAGACCATCAAGCAGGCCGACATCGTCGACACCGCGATGAAGCTGCGTCCCGGTGCCTCGCTCGACATGGACATCCGCAATGTTCCCGGCCCCAGCCACCCGATCATTTCCACGCACCCGGAAACCGGCCGCAACATGATTTTCCTCGGCCGCCGCCACGGTGCCTACGTCAACGGCCTGTCGCTGGAGGATTCCGAGGCGTTGCTCAATGAACTGTGGGCGCACACCACCCAGCAGCGTTTTGTCTACGAGCACGAATGGCAGCAGGGTGATGTTGTCGTTTGGGATAACCGCGCGACGCTGCACAAACGCGATGCCTTCAACTCCGACAGCCGGCGTATCCTTTATGCTGCGCAGGTCGAAGGCCACAAGCCGTATGAAGCGCCGGACGCGCTCAAGCTGCCGCCGCATACCCGTTACGCGGCAGCCGCCTGACCGGCGGGGCGCAGCGCCCCGCCCATAACAATTCGAGGAGAGTTCTGATGACCCGTGGCCAGCTTGGCGCCTGCATTGCCGCCACCCTTACCTGCAATACCTTTGCGCCGATGGCCCTTGCACAGGATGGCCCGGGCAAATTCCCGTCAAAATCCGTGCGTATCGTTGTCGGTTTCGGCGCGGGCGGCGGCACCGATCTCGCGGCGCGCGCGATCGGCCAGAAACTCACCGACACCTTCGGGACTTCCTTCATCGTCGACAACCGTCCCGGCGCCTCGGGCAATCTCGCCGGCGACATCGTTGCCAAGGCCAATCCCGACGGCTACACCATGCTGATGGCGAACTCGACCATTGCCATTCCCAGTCTGTCGATCAAGCTGCCCTTCGACATCCGCAAGGATTTCATCCCGCTGAGCCTCGTCGCCCTCGGGCCATCGGTGCTGGTGGTACATCCAAGCATTGCGGTGAATGATGTCAAAGGGCTGATCGCACTCGCCAAAGGCAAACCGAAGTCGCTGTCCTTCGGTTCCGGCGGCGTCGGCAACGTCACCCACCTCGCGATGGAGTTGCTGATGTCCTCGGCGGGTATCCAGATGGTGCATATTCCCTACAAAGGCGGTGCGCCTTCGGTCGTCGGTCTGGTCAGCGGTGAAGTGCAGACACTGTTCACATCAATTCCGACCGCGTTGCCGCAGATCAATGCCGGCAAGATGCGCGCAATCGGCGTGTCGATTTCCAAACGCAATGTCGCGCTGCCCAATGTGCCGACCATCGCCGAAGCCGGCGTGCCCGGTTATTACGCCGCATCCTGGTACGGCCTGTTGCTGCCGGCCGGTGTACCGAAGCCGGTGGTGGAATCATTGTCGAAAGAAATCGTCACCGCGATGAAAGTGCCGGCGATCCGCGACGGCATGCTCAAGCAGGGCTTCGAGCCGGTGGGCGATACGCCGGCCGAGTTCAGGAAATTCATCGGCGAGGAAATCCCGCGTTGGGAAAAAGTCGTCAAGAACGCGGGCATCAAGCCTGAATAACGCCGCAAACCGTCCGTACCGGGGAATCTCATGATCGATCGCATTGAAATCCACGTCACCGCACTGTCAACGCGCCTGAAGCGCATTTTCTCCAGCGGCACCTACGACACCGGTCCGGAAACCAGCATCACCAGCAAACCCGTGCTGGTGAAGATCTACGCTGACGGCGTGGTCGGCACCGGGCAGATCCGCCCGATCAGCCCCGGTCACTTTGTCGCCGACACCACGCAGAGCATCGTCGCGGCGATCAAGGAAATCTACGGCCCGGCGATGATCGGCCGTTCGATTTTCGACATCGAAGGCATCAACGAGATGTTCGACAACCGCCTCGCCAACAATCCGGCAGCGCGTGCGGTGCTCGACATCGCCATCCGCGATGCCCAGGGCAAGGCGCTGAACAAGCCAGTGCATGAACTGATCGGCGGCTGCTGTCAGCCGCGCATTCCGCTGGAATGGTCGGTGAGCATGGCCGAAGACGTGCAGACCATGATCGAAGAGGCACGCCGCGCCGTCGAGGAATACGGCATCAAGGTGCTGTGCCTGAAAATGGCCGACCGCCGCGGCTGGAAACAGGACGTCTCCAACTTTGCCGCCGTACGCAAGGCACTGGGCAACGAGGTGATGATCGGCATTGATCCCAACTGCGGCTGGACGCTGGGCGATTCATTGCTCGCCATCGAAGCGATCAAGCCAATGGGCCTCGGTTATATCGAACAGCCCATCGCACGCCGCGATCTGCACGGCATGGCCGAAATCCGCCGCGCCGCCGGCGGCATCCCGGTAATGGCGGACGAGGGCATCTTCACTATCCAGGACGCGATGGCCCACGCCGAAGCGCACGCGGTCGATGTGTTCTGCATCAAGCTCTACAAGGTCGGCGGCCTGACCCCCGCGAAAAAAATCGCGGCCATCGCCGAAGCTTCCAACATTCAGCTCAACTGCGGCGGGCTTTCGGTGCAGTCGCAACTGGAAGCCGCTGCCGGCGCGCATTTCTACGCCAGTACCCCGGCCTCGCGCATGATGGGCGCGGCGGAATTTGTGTTCGGCCTCAACACCAATGCCAAAGACCCGCTGTGTCCGGAAAGCGATTTCAAAGTCGAGAACGGTTTCGTCAACGTGCCCAAAGGCCCCGGTCTCGGCATCACCATCGACGAGAAGCTGCTCAAGGCGAATACGCTGCTGCAGGAAAAGGTCGGTTAAGACGCTGCAGACGGCTTTCGTTCCATCCGAAAGTCGCCTTAAGATAAGGGCTCCAGTTGAACGGAGCCCGCCATGACCGCAGCCAAACCGCCTGTCGCCATCCGCGCCGCAGACGCGCCGCCGAAAGCGAAGCAGAGCAATTACCCGGAACCCTTCGCGTCCATGGTCACCGGACGCTTCAAGCGCCCGCTGGGTGATGTCTTCGGTCTGAAAAACTTCGGCGTCAATCTCACCAAACTCGCACCCGGTGCGATCTCGGCGCTGCGCCACGCGCATACCGTGCAGGATGAATTCATCTACATCCTGCAGGGCACGCCGACACTGATCACCGATGCCGGTGAAACACCGCTGTCACCGGGGATGTGCGCCGGTTTCAAATCCGGCAGTGGCGACGGTCATCATCTGGTGAACCGCAGCACGGAAGATGTCGTCTATCTGGAAATCGGCGACCGCAATCCCGGTGATGCCGCGAGTTATGCGGATGATGACCTACAGGCAAACCTCGAAGGTGGGCAGTGGGTATTCCGGCACAAGGACGGCCGCAGCTACTAGATTCAGGCCCTTGATTCCAATGCCTGCCGGATATTGTTGCGGGTGAGCGTCGGACTCAGCGTGTTCAGAAATCCATAGACGTATTTGCGCATGAAGCGGTTGCGTTTCAGGCCGACATGAGTGATTTCGGTGCCGAACAGATGACGCGCATCCCGGGCCCGCAAATTTTTGTCACGCGTCCTGTCGTAGGTGATGTGCGGCAATATGGCCACACCGACCCCGAGCTCGACATAGGCTTTGCTGACGTCGGCATCTGCGGCACTGAACACAATATTGGGTTTGAGGTCACGGGATTCGAACACGTGGCGGAATTTCCAGTGTTCATTGCTGCGGAATCCATAAGCGATCAGCGGATACTTCGCGATCTGCTCCAGCGTCAAGCTTTTGGCCTTCAACAGCGAATGTGCCGGCTGCGTGACCAGTACCCGGTGGAATTCGCCGTAGGGCAGCAGACATACGTTTTCCAGTTTGACGTCGCAGTCCGTGCCGATGGCAACATCGGCATCGCCGTTTTCCACCCACTGGAAAATCTCGTCCCGATTGCCCTGCAGGAATTCCAGCCGCACCAGCGGAAAGGCGTTCTTGAAGCGGTCGATGATGCGGGGCAGGGTGTAACGCGCATGGGTGTGGGTGGTGGCGATCACCAGGGTTCCGGTGGCGGCATCCCTCGTGTCATCACCAAGACCACGGATGTTCTGCACTTGCTGCAGGGCATTTTCGGCGAAACCGACGATTTCCCTGCCGGCATCGGTGAGCCCGAGTATCCGGTTTCTGCGCCGCCGGAGGATGACAACGCCCAGTTCCTTTTCCAGCAATTTGATTTGTTTGCTGACACCCGGCTGGGAGGTATGGAGAACGGTGGCCGCCTGCGACAGCCGGAGGCCCTGACGGACGATCTCGCAAAGGAAGCGTAATTGTTGAAGCGTCATTGCCGGTTCAGGATATCAATAAGAAATACTGGAATCAATACAAGTTCTTTTATCTCGAAGGGTGCTGTTGGTAACTTATAAAAAACGCGCCAACGAGCGCGCCGGTCGGAAAAGACCCTTTTCTTGGAGGAGTTTCTGTTGAAACAGGAAACTTGGGATGTTGTTGTTGTTGGTGCTGGAAATGCAGCAATGTGTGCGGCATTTGCCGCGCATGAAAAAGGCGCCAGGGTTCTGGTGCTGGAGCGCGCACCGGAAGCCGAATGCGGCGGCAACAGCGCGTTTACCGGCGGTGCGACCCGATTTGCCTTCAAAAACGTCGATGAAGTGAGGGAAGTGCTCACCCTTACCGAGGAAGAGGTCGCCAATACCGACTTCGGAACCTATACCGAAGAAGAATTTCTCGAGGACATGGGTC
>CBHTVL010000143.1:0-5967 GCA_966096475.1 uncultured Burkholderiales bacterium | reverse complement strand
CCACAGCGGTTTCACGCAGCAGCAGGTCGGATTCCGCGCCGCGCAGCAACAGCGTCGGGCAGCGGATCGCATCGTAGTAATTCCACAGCAGGATGTCTTTCGCCGCCGCCTTGCGGAAAGGCTGCGCGATATCCGGATCGTAGTTCATGCCCCAGCGGCCTTCAGCATCGCATTTGGCATTGTGTTCGGCGAGATGATGCCATTGTGCGTCGGTCAACGGTCCGAAGGGCGCGGCGACGGTGCGCAGATACTGTTCGAATTCGGCGTAACTCTTGAACAGCGGGTTACGGCCGACATAGGCGCCGATACGCTCCATCGACGCCTTGGGAATCAGCGTGCCGACGTCATTGAGTACCAGCCGTTGCAACGGCGTGTTCGGGCGTGAGGCCAGCAGCATGCCGAGCATGCCGCCCATCGAGGTGCCGACCCAGTTGATTTCCGTGGCGCCGGCGGCGGTGACTCGCGCCATCAGCGCAGTCATGTCATTCATGTATTGCGGGTAGCTGTAATCGTCCTTGTTCGGCAGCCAGTCGCTTTTGCCGCGGCCGGCGATGCTGACGCTGATGACGCGCAGATCGTTCTGCAGGGATGCGGCCAGTGCATCGAAATCGCGGCAGTTGCGCGTCAGGCCGTGCACGCAGATCACTACGCGTTGGTTCGCGGGATCGCCCCAGTCGGTGTAGTGCAGGCGATGAAAGCCGCCGCTGTTGAGACATTGAATATAGTGCTCATTCATACATAACCTGTTGTTTTTATTTGCTATTTTACGCCAAGCCAGATGAGGCCCCAGGCGCCGAGACCGATAAAAGCAGTGATATGCGCAATGCTCCACCACAAATAACGGCGTCCCAGCGTATCGGGCATTTCATTGGACAGCAGAAACAGCCGCTTGTCGCGCGGCTTGCGCAGCAGATGCACGCCTTCGGTCTGGCGGCCGGTCTGCTCGAGTTGCCGTTTGCGCACTTCGCGGATCGCCTGCATGCGCGCCAGTTCCCATTCCTTCAGGCTGATCGTTCCGTCCTGATCGAGGTCAAAGCGTTTAAGCAGATTCTGCCGGTCGTTTTTCCATTCGCTGAGCAGCGCGCTGACATCTTCACGCTCTTCGGCGACCGAAGGGGCGTTGGCGGTATGGGTGACGAATTCGCCGATGGCATACAGCGTGTCGCCGGGCAGCAGCAGCCATTCGTTGTAGCGCATATTGTCTTGAGTCCAGGACTTGTGCTCGCTGGTGACCACTTCGGCGCCGTCCGGCGAAATCACGCAGGACCCGCTGTCGTCGGTGAGAAAAAAATGGGCGACGCTGCTGCCTTCATCGACAGTCTTCCATTTGTCGTCGCTCTGTTTTTCTTCAACGGTGTAACGGTACCAGCAGCAGGGGCTCAGGCTGGCCGGGCAATGCACGGCCGAGTTGTCGATCAGCCGGCCGATGCCGAGCAGCTCGACATAGCCCTGTGCGGCGGAAGCGACTTTGGAAGTGGGCAGATCGTGAATCTGGCGGTAACGCCGGTGATTGCCCAGCCATGCGAAAAAACTGACCACCGACATCGCCAGCAGGGCCCAGGGCCAGACTTCCGGCGTGTCGGCCTGACCGGCGATGGCGATAATGATGAAGTGCAGGCCGCCGGTCAGCAGCAGCGGGCTGCGGCCGCTGCCGCTCGACACGTTGAACGAAAACGCCATTCAGCGCGGCTCAGGACTTGAACAGCTGTCCGACGTCGACGTCCTTCTTTTCTTCTTCAGTGAATTCGAGCAGCTGCGCCGCCTTGAAGCCGAACATCGAGGCGATGATCGCGTCCGGGAACTGTTCGATGCGCACATTGTTGATGTTGACCGACTCGTTGTAGAACTCGCGGCGGTCGGCGATGGCGTTCTCCAGGCTGGAGATGCGCGTCTGCAACTGCTGGAAGGTCTGGTTGGCCTTGAGGTCGGGGTAGGACTCGGCCAGCGCGAACAGGCTGCCCAGCGCGGCGCGCAATCCGCCTTCGGCCTGACCCAGTGCGGGGACGTTCTGCGCTTCGCGCGCCGTGAATACCTTGGAACGGGCTTCGATGACCTTGGTCAGCGTGTCCTGCTCGAACTTCATGTACTGCTTGCAGGTCTCGATCAGTTTGGGCAGTTCGTCGTGGCGCTGCTTGAGCAGCACGTCGATATTGGCCCAGGCTTTGGCGACGTTGTGTTTGATCTGTACCAGCGCGTTGTAGATCGTGATCACGTAGATGACGATCACGGCGAGTACGGCGAGGGTGATGATGGTGCCTAGACCCATTGTTGTTCTCCCTTTAATCCCTTGGTGGGATGGGGGGATTGTATAGCAGGGGGAGTTTTCGGTTACAGGAACAAAGTCAAATTCAAACTCAAAGTCGCCGGGGGTGGCCCGGCGGCCAGTTACTTTTCTTGTCTCGCCAAGAAAAGTAACCAAAAGAAGGCGACCCCGCCGAGCCGGCCCTGCGGGCTTCCCTGCGTTGCTCGCGCGTCCGGGCGGCTGCGCAACTCGCCCTCGCAAACTGCGCGAGGGCTCAGACAGTGCTCGCCGACGGCCCCCGGCCGCGCTGCGCTACTCGGCGGCTCGGAAGGGGGGGCTGCACTGATAGTGCGGATTAGCTGAGCAGCAGAGAAATCCGTACAACATTACTGGAGGACGATTTACGGCTCTTCATAATGGAGTCGGTCATATTTTTTGGTGACGATGATGTTGTAGCGAGCCGCAACATAGTTTTCACACATTTCGACTAGGCGCTTCAGATTCACGATCGCATCGGCAAAGTCTATAAGAAGGCGGTTCGCTGTCGTCATGCGTTCAGCTTGTCCAAGTGCTCCAGATAGGAGCTTCGCGTGGCTATACGCTTCCTCCAAAAGACCGTCGGTTGCTTCCATGGTGTAGCAAAGAGCTTCGATAGCACGGCGCTGATCAAGCGTGAGTCGATCCAATACTTCAGTGGAAAGTTGCCGCACCAATGCAGTATTGAACTTGAGTATCGGTGCGGGCATGACTTGGTTATGGTCTCGCATTAGCAAACGGTTGCTTCGAACCGTTTCAAGTTTTGCTTTTGCATGAGCAAGATTCATTTCGATCTCAGCTCGGAGATTGCGTACCTTCCTTCTATCTCGCCGCCAATCATTGAGCATTACGAGAAAGAAGGCGGCAAAAGCGCCAAGGAACGCTCCGACTGACTGATTGTTAAAAAATTGCTCGATTGCGGCCCAGTCCATTTGTGCTCTCGAAGGTGAATTGAATGGGTTTCTAGGGGGTATTGCGGAACTGTTTGAGGCCCATCATAGGCCACGCCACGTGTGTGCTCAATCGTCGGCGCGATTGCCGATTTACCAAGTATAAGTCACGCTATACCGCACCACAGCCTCCGCACCCGCAGCGATCTTCACCGGAAACGTCACCGTCCGCGCATCGTCCTTGCGGTAGTCGTGACTCTTGCCGGTGATCTGCCAGTTGGTCCAGCGGTAGAGGTTTTCCTTGACCATCACCGTGACCGCTTCCTTTTTCTGGTTGCGCAGTTTGACTTCGATTTCCTCGGTCATGGTTTTGCGTGAGCTGTCGACGTTGAAGCTGACCTGGCGGCGTTCGCCGACGACGTCGAAGGCGGAGCCCATTTTGATCAAGACGTTCTCGTTGCGCGGCGTGTGGTCGATGACGTCTTCGCCGATGAATTCAAGGGTCTGGTCGGCGCTGTCGAGTTTGGAGACGCGGATGCGGCCGGCGGGGAGCGGCATGCCCATGTTCTGCTCTTTGGCATTCTTGAAGCCGAGGTAGACATCGACCTTGCGGTTGCTCTGGATGCCGTAGTTGCGGTCGGTGGCGGGGCTGCCGTAGGGGCGGGCGTCGGCGGCGCCGTAATAGACCAGGGTTTTTTCGCAGGCAACGCCGCGGGCGGCGGGGAAGAGTTCGATCTGCTGGGTGGAGTTGTCGGCGATGGTCGCGGGCCGGCCGAGGGTGTAGAGGTGGTATTCGAACAAGGATTTTTCCTCGAAGCCTTTTTCGCTGATGTCCATCGCCATCGCGCGTTGCGCGGCCGGCGCGGCGTAGGCGCGGCCCTGGGGTTGCGGGCGGTGGACGTCACCGGCGACCAGTTTGAGTTTGGCGTCGGTGTAACTGGCGCCGGATTTGTTGACGATGCTGACCCAGGCGCCGACGTCGAGTTTGCAGCTGTTGGCGTCGCTGCCTTCCTGATAGCTGATGTTGTAATCCGCCCACCAGGTGATGCCGGTGGTCTGGTAGGACACGCGCGTGGCGTGGGTGCCGGCGCGGTTGGCATTGACGTCCCACACCAGCGTCGGCCTTGTGATCAGGCCGCCGGGCAGTTCGGGCAGGCGCACGCCGGCGTTGTGGGGCAGGGTCTGGATGCTGCCGTCATCGCGTTTGAGGACGATGCCGCCGGCCGTGGACAGCAGCGTGCCGGAAAAGGATTCGGTGGCGCTGCCGCGGATCTGGTCAACGGTGATGCGACGGTCGATGTATTTTTCCAGCAGCTTCTGTGAGCTGACCAGATCGAACTGGAAGTTCTGTTCGATGACGCGGGTGCCGGCGGCATCGGTCAGCGATTCAAAAAGCACCGTGGTCGGATCAATCAAAGCGGCGACATCGGCGAAACGCACGTTGTTGCGGCCGCGGCTGAGAGCGATGTCGCGCTGCTGACGCACCACGGCATAACCGGGCACGGAAGGGCCGGCGGCGCCGCCGCGATACAGTTCGGGCGATAGCGCGCCGGGGCGGGCGGTGCTGTAAATGGTCAGGGCCTGGCCGTTGCCGTCATTCTGTGCGGCCGCCAGGGCGGGGAAGGCTGCGGAGAGTGCAGCGATCATCAGGGTGGTCCGGGTTTTCATGGCTTTCCTTTTTTAGGGATACCGGCTTATAAACGTGCGGCCGGGGCATTCGGGGTTAAACGGGGGTAAACGGTGCAACCCTGGTCCGATCCTCTAGAATTCCGGCCGGAGCGGAAAGGAATCAGGACACAGATGAAAAATATCGGGTTGTTTTGCGGTTCCAACAGCGGCAATGACGGGATTTATGCGGCGGCCACGCAGGCCATGGTGCGGGCGATCGGCGATGCCGGCCTCGGCATTGTTTATGGCGGCGGCAATATCGGGCTGATGGGTGTGGTGGCTGAAGCCGGACTGGCCGCGGGCGTCAATGTGACCGGGGTGACGCCGAGACGCCTGCTGGAGCGTGAAATGGTGCACACCGGCCTGACGGAACTGCACGTCGTCGAATCCATGCATGAGCGCAAGGTGATGATGGGGGAATTGTCCGATGCCTTCATCGCGCTGCCCGGCGGCATGGGCACGCTGGATGAGTTTTTCGAGATGGTGACGTTGAACCAGCTCGGGGTGCAGAGCAAACCCTGCGGCCTGCTCAACGTCGGCGGTTATTTCGATCATCTGCGCGCGTTTATGGACCATGCGGTGAATGCGCGATTCATCAATCCGGCGCACCGCGACATGATCGTGCTCGATGATGATCCGCGGCGCATGGTGACGAAACTGGCGGGCTGGACGATGCCGCAAACCAGCAAGTGGATGGACCAAAAGCGCTGAGTCCGCAGGGTGGCCGCATCTATGCCTCAATAAATGACCCCATAAGTATTTTTAACCCAGTGTTTGAGGGGCAAACCCTACAATTCGCGCGGTAATCACCCACGAATGGTTTGCCCCCAATGACCACCAGCGCACAGCCCGCCGCCCGCACCGAAACCCGCAACACCACCTGTTATATGTGCGCCTGCCGCTGCGGCATCCGCGTGCATCTGAAAAACGATGAAGTCCGCTACATCGAAGGCAATCCCGAGCATCCCCTGAACAAGGGCGTGATCTGCGCCAAGGGCGCGTCGGGGATCATGAAGCAGTATTCGCCGGCACGGCTGACCCGGCCGCTGCGGCGCAAGCCCGGTTCCGAGCGCGGCGCCGGCGAGTTCGAGCCGATCAGCTGGGACGAGGCCTTCAAGGTCATGGAAGAGC
>CBHTVL010000142.1:0-5978 GCA_966096475.1 uncultured Burkholderiales bacterium | reverse complement strand
TTCGACGGCGTCCTTGCGGGCGACAACCGCGACTTCACCGGCCTTGCGATCTTCGCGTTCCTGCAGCTTGGTGATCACAAAAGCATAAAGCCGTTCAGTCCAGTCGCCGACGCGCTCGATGACTGCCAGCCATGATGTGCCCGTGAACAGGCTGAGACCCGCGGCAAAAAGCGCCAGCAAGAGCAGCGTTGCGCCGGTAAACCCGGCCAGACTGGCCAATCCGTTGCCGACCACGGCACCCAATGCACCGCCCGGCGCACCCGGTAAAGAAGCTTTCAGGCTGTAGAGTCGCAGCGACTCCACGCCGCAGCTCGAAACCAGCAGAACGACAAAGCCAATCAGCGCAACGGCGTAAGAACGACGATCGTCACTTTCCAACACGGTCTCGATGCGCCGGAATCCCCAGAGCACGAGAGCGCCGCAGAGCACAACCCACCAATAGGAAGAAATGCCGAACACGAACAACATCAGATCGGCGAGATAGGCACCAACCACGCCGCCGGCGTTCTCAATGTGATCGGGAACAACGCTGTGCGACCAGCCCGGATCGCCCTTGTGAAACGTAAACAGCACCAGCAACAGATAAAGGGCTACGGCCAGAAACGCCAGCCACCAGGATTCCCTGACCAGCGCAGCGATCTTGGGCGGCAGGGGATTGCGCGCCACCTTGGCATCAAGTGTTTTGTCAGCTGGCATCAGCTTCGGTGTTCCGGAATCATCAAGTTGAATTAACCCGATGATTATAAGTGAAAAACCCCGCAGCCCCGCAGCACGGTGCGAATCCCCCCGCCATCACGGCCAACCACCAAAGACAAACCCCGCCGGAGCGGGGTTTGTCGGAAGAACCGGGAGACTTCAATCAGCGAACCACACACTCCTGGCTGGCACCGCCGCGAACCGCACCGCCGCCAACGCCGAGGGTAAACGGCAACTGGCTCAGATTGAGGCCGGGGTCGCCGGGCAACAGCACCGGGGGCTTTTTGGGATCCTGGGCAAAGCCGAACTGACCTTCGCCGATCAACTGGCTGCCGGCCTGGGTCTGCATGATGTAGCTGCCGGAAAGCGTGTTGTGATACGTGCCCGGAGGAAGCTTGCCATCGCCACCAGCGGGGACCTCCTGGGTCTCGCCAAAGGAGCCGCGAATACCGATCGTTGCAGTCGATGTCCCGATTTTGTAGGAGTCCTGATCGCCACGCTTGCCGATCAGGCCGGTCACCGTCCGCAGGCCGCCCTTGATCAGGCGCATGAACATCGCATCGCCTTGCGGTTGTTCCTGTGTAAACGAATAGGCTTCCAGCTTCATCGTCGTGTTCGGACGCATGGTCGCCGCGCTACCGTCAGTAAAGTTGATCTGCGCGTAGCTGTCACGCTGCGTGGTCAGGACATCGCCGGGCTGGACTTCGGATTTCTGCGACAGGATGCGCACCGAACCATCCGGACGCTGAACCGACATGGTACCGCTCAGATGGGTAATCACCCCGGCGCCGGCAGCAAACGCCGACGCAGCAACCAAGGTCAGCGTGACCGATGCAACTAGCTTTAACAACCCCTGGATCATATTCATTTGTCTACCCCCCTTTGGTGCACTCCCGGCACCACTCGGATCACCGGACGTAATCGTTCGGATAAGCTCATTTTTATACCATAAAGGCCGGCCGCAACCAGGAACAGTGCCACAACTGATTGAATTAAATGTGAAAAATATCACATTCAGGCACTAATTCGACCGGCAGCAAGGGTACCGCCCGGCACAACCATCGACTCAGGTGGAACCGCGGTGCGCCATCGACTGGCGATCGAGAACGATGATTTTGCGTTTGTCGGTGCGGATCAGGTTTTTTTCCTGCAGATCCTTGATCACCCGGCTGACCATCTCCCGGGATGCGCCGATCATGCGGGCGATTTCCTGTTTGGCGGGTGCTTTTGGAACGATCCAGGAACCGTCGGTCAGTTCCGCCATGTCGATAATCAAGCGGGCGACACGGCCGTAAACATCGATCAGCGCCAGGCTTTCAATCTTGCGGTCTGCATCACGGAGACGCTTCACCAGATTCTTCAGTACCTGCATGGCGACATCGCTATTGCTTTCCATGCAGGACAGGAAGGCCGTCCGCGGAATACGCAGCATGTCACAGGGCTCGAGTGTTTCTACGGTTGCTGAACTGGGCAATTCATCCAGCAAGCCCATTTCGCCGACAAAGTCCTGGGAGCCCAGCATGGTCAGGATGACTTCCCTGCCTTCTTCATCGGGAATCAGCACCTTCACGCGGCCTGACAGGATGATGTAAAGCGCGTCGGTCTCTTCACCCGCCCGCAGAATCAAGGCGCCGCGGGGGTAGCTGCGATGCTGCACGCAGGACGCCAGCGTCGCGATCTGCTGGTCGGTAAAAGACGAAAGCAGCGGTACGGTTTTAAGGATTTGCGGGTTGGGAATAATGGGCGGTGGCATTTTTGTTTTGTCACAATCCGGCGGCTTTTCCCGTATGGCGCACTGCCATCTCGTATAAGCGATGATGGTGCCAGATTACGCGCCAATAGTCATTATTTGCCGGTTATTTGCAAACTCCCCCTGCCGCCCCCTTACTTCCCTTGCTGGCAATGGACGTCGCCTCAGACAGGGTGCACGCGCCGCCGCTGAAGGACACGCAGTCGGTCGACTTGATGAATGCCGCCAGCAGCGAGTCCAGGCTCAGCGGCGGCGCCTCGGAAATGAACAGCGCCGCCCCGAGGGACGGATTCGGCACCAGCGTAATGGTCCCTGTTACCGTAATGGGGTAGGCGCTACCCAGTATGCGTACCAGTGATGAATCGCCGATCAAGTGGAAAAGATCGCTATCCGGCGTAAACACGCCCGAACCAAAGGGTGGGAAAAATGGCCCGGTGCCCCCCTCCAGCCGCAATCCCGACGGTCCGCCAATCGTAAGCTTCGCCTCGGAAGCCGAGTAAACCAGTGCCGCCGCATCAGCAGCAGCACCGGTGGCCACACCACCGGTCAGGCTCATATCCCCCAGGGTGTTGATCAGCAGACTGACCCCCGAAGCAATATCCCCGGTTTTGACGCCGGCAGAAGCCACGGCGCGCAGATTCGTTCCGGTCGCGATTGCGGTACCGCCGGTGATCATGAAATCCTGGCTGATGTTGATATCAACAGCGTCATTGTTTGAGCGCACAAAGGCCCCGGCATCGGATTCGGCAAACATCCCGCCACCGGTATTGATTGAGGTTGCCGAGCCCGCCTGAAGTGTCGAATTGCCAAGGACTTTCAGCGAAAGCTTGCCGTCAGACTCCAGGCTGGCGGCAGCAACCGCATTGGCAAACTGCCCGGAAACCGGCTGCGCATCAGCCGTGCCGCCGAGCAGATTCAGATCACCATTGATCACCGGCGCAAAATCCGCTTTGGCAAAAATCTGCGAATTGGCTGTGGCGGTATTACCGCCGGTAGCCGCACTCGCGCTGCCGGCTGTCAGGCCGACATCGCCACCGACCTGCAGCGTGAAGGCATCACCCCTGAAAATTGCGTTTGCATCTGCAACCTGGGTCGCCCCCGCTGCCGGCCCGATGATTGCGGTACCACCGGTCATGTCGATATTGCCGGCAATGACCGCGCGGGTGTCTTTGCTGCGGATGATTGCATCAGCCGATGTCACGGCACTGGTGGCCGAAGAGGCAGTAGCCGTTCCCGCATCCATTGAAAGGTTACCGGCCAAATTCATATCCAGCCGGTTGTCCGCCTCAAGAATGGCATCACGCCGCTCGCCGGTCACAGCTGTTCCGGCGCCGACGGAAAGATTGTTGACCGGCCGGGCGGCGGTGCCCAGCGTGATATTCGCTGCTTTGATCTCCAGAGGTGCGGTTCCCGTCGTATTCGACAGATTTACATTCCCGGTGACTCCAAGCGGCGTATTGCCCAGCAGATCAGCCGCAAGCGCAGTGGCGCGCATATTCAGATCCCCGGCGAGGTAAATGGAGCCCTGAAGTTTGATGTCATTGCCTTCAGCCTATTTCAGATTGTGATCAAACCTCGCCCCGCTGGCACCAATCGCCCCTGTCGGAAGAACCGTAATATTCCGTGCAGCGATCAGGTTCAGCGAACCGCCGGTCTGATTGTTGTTGATATAGCTGGTCGGGATCAGAATGCCGACGTCAATATTGCCGCCGCCGCTGACGCCGGTGGCCACGATATTCACGTTGCGGCCGTTGATCGCACCCGAACCCAGCGACCAGCTGTCCGCTTCGAGCAACACGTCACTGGCTGTGCCGATACCGATAATCTGGGTACCGCTGATACTCTTGTAGCTGATCTGGCTGGCGGCGAATCCACCCGGGAACGGCGTCGTGCTGGCCACTCCGGCATCCCCGGCCTGGCGGGTTTCAAGGGTGATCTGGAACGCACAGTTGCCCGCACCATGGCCCGCAGCAATACCCGTACAACCGGAAGGCGTCACGGTTGCGGTCGAGTTTGCCGCATTGTTATCGTTATCCAGTGTGATTGCCGCCGCACCCGCGACATCGTTATAAGTCCGTACTGTCAGCGCATTACGCGTCTGCAGGCCGGCATCATTCATGGCACCGGTCAGTTGATTGACCGGGCCTGATGAATAAATGGTGATATCGCCATTGCCGGCGCGAACCGGTGCATTGATCGTCACGCTGCCCAAAGCGGCTCCGCCCGCATTGGCTGCCAGCGGCAGCCCCAGCGAGGACATACCGGGGGTATTACCGGAAGCCATGATGATGTTGCCGTTATTGCTGAGGACTGCGCCGTTGATGGTGATGCCATCTGCGGCTTTCAGCACAATCGCTCCGCCAACCCCTGTCGCGGTAATGCCGCCGGCCCCGACAACCAGCGTGCCGCTGTCGTTACCCAGCCCGTCACTGGCCGTAAACGTGGCAGATGCAGCGGTAAATCCGTTGCCGGCACCGCCCGTAATGATCCCGCCCCGGATCGTGCTGACTGTTGCGGAACCGGTTACGTTTACCGGACCGATCTGCGTAATGTTTCCGGTATCGGCACTGAGTATAAGGTTGCCGCCCACATCGGAGTTATCCAGATCAATACCGCCTTGGTCAAAGTGCGTAACGTTTCCGGTCGTATTGAAAGCGACACGATTGATCGCGTTATTACTGCCGCTGTTGACCGAAGCACTGGCAGCAAAAACATCAAAATCATCGACATTGGTCAACGCACCAACCACCTGAAGGTTGCCCAGCGGGGTAGCCAATGCACCAAAAGTAAGATCTCCGGTATTACCCGTCAGGGTCTGATTGAACGTCACATCAAAACCGTTCGACAGAAATACCGTAGTCGCCGGCCCGGCGCTGATCGAAACCGGATCATTGTAGGTTTGACCGGCAGCACCGTCGGTTGATACCAGACCGCCGCTGATCACCGTCGTTCCGGCCGCATTGGTCGTTAGGCTGGAAAGCGGTGTCGAAGCCCCGACCTGCCCAGTAAATGTAGTGATGCCTCCGGAATTGACTGCCAGTCCGCCCGGACCATCCACTGCAGCGTTGAAGTTGACGGCATTGGAACCGCTATTGATGGTCGCAATCTGACCTGAAGGAATCGTGGTACCAGACAATGACACGGGTCCGGCAACGGTGATATCACCGGCAAGGACCGTGGGCAGCCCGCTGGCACGGCTCAAACCGGAAGCGATTGAAGAAACATCCGCTGTTGCATCTCCAATCTGCAGTATCCCCGTTGTCGCAAAAGTCGATGCGGCACCCGTTGTCAGCCCGTCGAGGAAGGATACGTCACCGGCACCCGCCGCCAGACTGACCCCGTTGCTGACGTTTACATTCCCAATGAACGTGGTCGAACTGCTTTGCGTCACCGTCAGCCCGCTGACTCGTTGCGTTCCAGTCCCCTGGAACTGCACCACATTGCCTGAAGTAATCGTCAGAAGTCCAAACCGGGTCGCACCCAGATCGCCGGTCACTGTAATATCACCGGCACCCGCGGCAAGGGTCAGGTT
>CBHTVL010000141.1:0-6001 GCA_966096475.1 uncultured Burkholderiales bacterium | reverse complement strand
CTTCCTTGCCCTCGCCTTTGCCCTTACCTTTACCCTTGCCTTTTTCGCCGCCCGCCTTGCCTTCGCTGTCGGCGATCTGCACGGTGGCGCCCGGGGTCAGGGTCTGCGGAATTTCGGTAATGACCTGGTCCCCGGCTTTGACGCCGGAAGCAATCACGATCTCGTTGCCGAGCTGTCGCGACACCTTTACCGGCTGCACCTTGACCTTGTTTGCATCATCAATCAGATAGACAAAACTGCCTTCCTGACCAGGCTGCACGGCAGCCTCAGGCAAGACCACCGCATCCGGCTCAACCGTCAGCACAATGCGCACATTGACGAACTGACCCGGCCAGATGACTTCCTTAGCGTTATCAACACGGGTTTTCAGCAGCACAGTGCCCGTCTGGGTGGTCACCGTGTTGTCCACAAACACCAGCTTGCCGGCGGCAACCGGCGCACCCGCACGATCCGGAAGGATTTCGATGCGCATGTCTTTTTCGCCCTGATAGCGCCTGACCTGCTCCAGCTGGCGTTCCGGAATGCTGAAGGCCACCAGAATCGGATCCGTGCTGTTGATCGTCACCAGCGGCACGCCGCTTCCGGAAGCGGCGACCAGATTGCCCGGCCGGACTGCCAGCTGACCGGTGCGGCCGCTGATCGGCGCCGTAATCCGCGAATAATCCAGCTGGATCCTGGCCTGCTCAACCTGCGCCTGAGAAGACTGCACGGCGGCTTCCAGGGATTTGGTCGAAGTAACCGCGACATCGTATTCCTGACGGGTGATGAACTCGCGATTCAACAGAGGCTCCAGGCGCTGCTGCTGGGCTTTGGCGTTCTCCAGTTGCGCCTTGTCGCGCGCCAATGCCGCTAGGGCCTGGTTGTATTGCGCCTGGAAAGTTCTCGGATCAACCTGGAACAGCGTCTGCCCGGCCTTGACCCGGTCACCTTCCTTGAACTGAACCACCTGCAGCACACCACTGACCTGGGCACGCACCTGCACGCTGTGCTCGGATTCCACGGTCCCGACGGCCTCGATCAGCACCGGCATCGGCTTTGAAATCGCCCGGGTCACCTTGACGGTCAACGCACCGCCGCGTCCGCCCTTACCGCCCTTGCCTTTGCCTTTTTCCGCTTTCACAGCGCCGTCTCCGGACTGGCCCGATTGCTGCCAATACCAGTAACCGCCCGCCACACCCGCACTGACTGCGGCAAACACCAGCAACATGATCAGTCGTTTCATTTCGCTCCGCCCGCTGCCTTGAGTAGATCGCTGGCACCCACTGCAACCTGCAGCCGCGCCAGCGTGGTGAACCAATCCAGATAGGACTGTATGCGTTGCACGCGCGCATTCGACTCTTCCTGCTGCGCGGTGATCAAATCGAGAATGGAACCGAAACCGCTTTGGTAACGCGCCAGCGTCGCCTGAGCGGTCTGCTCGGCAGAGCGCAGCTGGGCCTCGGCGCTGGAGATGCTGCTGGTGACCGTGGTCAGATCGTAATAACCCTGCCACACCTCGATCTCGGCCTGCCGGACCAGCACGTCACGGCTGGCTTCAGCGGCCTCCGCCTGGAACTGTGCCTGCCGTGCACTGTAGGTATCGCGGAATCCGGTGAACAGGGGAATGCGTACTGCAAGCCCGATGTTGTAGTTGCTGACCGGACTGCGGTTGTCGTTAAAAAGCGTGTGGCCGCCGCCACCGTTGACTTCAATCGAAGGCAGGCCGGCACGCGCCGTGGCCTTGGCGCTGGCCTGGGCCGCACGAACCTGCGCCTCTGCAGCCACCAGATCGGGGCGGCTTGCCTTGGCCCTGTCCAGAAGATCCGAGATCGAATCCGCAACGGTTCCCAGCTGCACCGGCGCCTCCATCGGACGCACACCCAGCGCCTTGTTCACCGGCAGGCCGACCACCGAGGCCAGCTGGCCGCGTGATTTTTCCAGCTCGCCGCGACTGCGCGTCAGATTCAGCTCCGCCTGCGCCACCGAAGTTTCCGTCCGGTAAACATCCGCCGCGGTGGCAAGACCTGATTCACGGCGCTTCTGTGCAGCCTCCAGCGCCGTCTTGGCGTTTTTCAACGACAGTTCATTGACCTTGACCAGCGCGTCGTTGCCGATCAGCCGGTAATACGCCTGCTCGACCAGGAAGACGACATCCTGCAGCGCACGGTTGTGAGCCAGATTGGCGGCCAGCAACCGGTATTCAGCGGTTTCAATCTGATAACCGCGGACACCGAAGTCATACAGCAGATAACTGAAGGAGATGGACGGACCGAAACGTGTTTGCCAGGGAACAATCGCGCCCGTCGTCGCACTGACCTGCTGGGTGCGGTTGACGTTATACGCACCGGTAATCGTCGGCAGCTGATCGGCCTGCTCAATGGCGACACCGGCAGCCGCTGCACGCGCAGCCAGCCAGGACTGCCGGGTGCGGGGATTGTTGCGCAGGGCAAATTCCGTCAGCTCCGGCAGTGTCAGCGGCTGCGTGCCCGACAGTTCCGCCGTCGGCACGGGGCCGCCAACCTGGGGCAGCGTGATCGTGGTTTCCCAGCGCATGTATGGCGCCGGCGATACCCGGGAATTGCTACTGAACGGATCAGACAACGACCATTGCGCTGCAGCATGCGTGGCCGCCAAAAACAAAAAAAGCGCTCCAGTGAGCGCCGAGATCAGTAAGCCGTTTTTTCGCATGCCGGCAACAATTAAATGATGATTAATTTCAGTAAAGGGCTGGGCATGGTAGCACTAAAAAACCGCAGTGGAAGCGATTGCAGACCGCCCCGCAAAGATGATTTCTCACGATACGGGAAAGCATCATGGCCAAGCCATCAGCCAAAGTCACATCAATATTCCCAAAAGGTTTACGGGAATTATTGAAGCCATCCGGCGTGGGGCAATCCTGCGATCACACCCGCCTGAAACCAAGGCGAAGTGACCGGTCCGTACGCAGTCAGTGCAATTGCGCGGGGGGCGGCGCCTGATCACCGTCTTCCGACGGATCTTGCGGCTCTTCCGATTCATCAGCCGATACGGCACCCGCTTCGAGACCCGACCCGGCGTCCTCAGCATCCGCCTCATCGTCATCCATCAGCCCCTCACCCATGCTCACGGACTCCAGTGGCGCGAATGCGGCATCCAGATTGATTTCGGCGTTGGGCGACTGCTCCACCAGATTGCCCAGTTCGGACAGGGGCGGCAGTTCTTCCAGCGAGCGCAGGTTGAGATCGTCGAGAAAGGACTTGGTGGTGGCAAAAATCTCCGGACGACCCGGCACTTCGCGGTGACCGATGACATCGATCCAGCCGCGCGCCTCCAGCGCCTTGAGAATGCCGGGCGATACCGTCACGCCGCGGATATCTTCAATGTCGCCGCGGGTCACCGGCTGCTTGTAGGCAATGATCGCCAGCGTTTCCATCACTGCGCGCGAATATTTCGGCGGCTTTTCCGGGCTCAGGCGATCGAGGAATTTTTGCGCTTCAGGCCGCGCTCGGAAGCGCCAGCCTGAAGCAACGCTGACCAGCTCGACGCCCCGCCCTTCCCAATTGCCACGCAGGTCTTCCAGCACTTTGCGCAGGGTGTCGTTGTCCAGCTTCTTGTCAAACAGCTTTTTCAGGTCGTGCAGGGACATCGGCTCCTGCGTCACCAGCAAGGCCGTTTCGAGAACGTATTTGACATGCTCAAGGTCGAGCTCGTTTTCAGCCGCTTCTTCTGCAGCGTTCTCGGCCACGACTTCCGTCGTGACGTCTTCGGTATTTTCTACGGTGTTTTCTTCCATGGCGTTCTTTTTATCGCACAGCGTTTATTGCACAGCAGCGACCTGGCCGCCCCTGAGTTTGACGTAAATCGGCGCGTAAGCTTCTTCCTGACTCACCACAATCAATGTTTCCTTGGCGAGTTCCAGAATGGCCAGAAACGACACCACCAGAACAGGCGCCCCTTCTTCAGCGGTGAACAGCTTGGTGAATTCAATGTATTCCTCGGTCTGCAGAATACGAAGGATCCGGGTCATGTGCGCGCGCACCGACAGTTGTTCACGGGTAATCTTGTGATGCTTGGTGATCGAAGCGCGCTGCAGAATGGTCAGCCATGCGAGCTTCAGATCCTCGATATTGACCTCGGGCAGACGCAGCGCCGCTTCGCGCTCGAACAGCACCTGCACCACGGTGAAATCACGCCCCGCCTGCGGCACTTCGTTGAGATTCTGCGCGGCGAGCTTCATCTGCTCGTATTCCATCAGCCGGCGCACCAGCTCGGCACGCGGATCTTCTTCGGTCTCGGTGTTTTTCGGCCGCGGCAGCAGCATGCGCGACTTGATCTCGATCATCATCGCCGCCATCAGCAGGTATTCCGCAGCAAGCTCCAGCTGCTGCGAGCGCATCAGCTCGACGTATTCGAGATACTGCAGCGTCAGCTTCGCCATCGGGATTTCGAGAACGCTGATGTTCTCCTTGCGGATCAGGTACAGCAGCAGATCCAGCGGTCCCTCGAACTGCTCGAGGAACACTTCCAGCGCGTCCGGCGGGATATACAGGTCCTGCGGCAGCTCCAGCATCGGCTGGCCGTAAACCTTGGCCACCAGCGGCGCTTCAACCGGGACGACAGGCGCGGGCGTTTCGCTCATGAACAGTGCTGGAAATTGAAACCGGCTGAACGGGTTTGAACCCGGGCACGGCAGTGCTGGATGAGGGTGTGTTGCATCAACGTATTTTACAGAGATTTGACAGTGCACCCAACGCCTGCGGACTGTTCCCTCGCGGGTCACGGTAACTCATTGACGTCGTTACGCTTTGCCTCATCAGAACATTCCGGGATCGTCGGCAAGCGCACCGGATTCCGGCGGATCCTGCCAGTAACGGCGCCTGATTTCACGTTGCCGCACCACCTTGATGCCGTCATCACCGAAGCGCAACAGAACCGCGCCGTGGCGATCGGTGTAATGCGCCGCACTGCCCAGTTGCCGGTAACGTTCCACCACCTCCGGATGCGGATGGCGAAAAGCGTTGCGGTAGCCGACGGGGAAAATCACCGTCTGCGGCGATACGGCCTGCACAAAAGCCTCGGAAGATGACGTACGACTACCCTGATGTGGCGCAATCAGCACATCACTGCGCAACTGCCCCGCGGCCGTCGCGAGCAGGGTCCGTTCGCCATGACGTTCGATGTCCGCGGGGATCAGCACACTACTGGCGCCGGTGGTGATTTTCAGCACGCAGCTGCGCTCGTTGTCCTTGAGTTTTGCGATGTTGCGCGTATCGGCGTCCGGATACAGCATTTCAAACCGCACGCCATCCCATTGCCAGCCCTGCCCCGCCGCGCAACGCTGTTCCACCGGCCCGACCAGCAGCAGGGGGTCCAGATCCGGCAACGACGACAGCATCGTTTCGACCGGCACCGCCTGCAGCACCGACATGGCACCGCCGGTGTGATCAATATCATCATGACTCAGCACCAGCGCATCCAGCCGGCGGATACCGGACGCGCGCAAAAATGGCACGATCACCCGGTTGCCGCTGTCCGCTGAAGGTCCGAACGCCGGTCCGGTATCAAACAGCAGCGCGTGGTTGCGCGTCTGCGCAACCACTGACAAGCCCTGCCCCACATCAAGCACAGTCAGACGTAACTCCCCTTCCGGCGGCGATGCCGGTGCGAACAACAGCAGCGGCAGAAACGCGATGGCACCGATCCAGCGCGCCGGAAAGCCTCTTGGCAACAACATCCAGACGGTGCCGATCAAAGCCACCGCGACCGTCCAGCCCGGCGGCGCATGCTGCTCCCAGGCGGCATCGGGCAGCACACTCAGCCATTCCAGCGCCAGCACGCAACCGTTCATAAGCCATTGAGAGAATTGCAATATTCCGTCGAACGGCAATACCACACCGGCCAGTGCCAGAGGCACCACCACCAGACTGACCAGCGGAATCGCCAGTGCATTGGCCACCGGCGAAATCAGCGAAACCTGCTGGAACAGGGCCAGCAGTACCGGTACCAGCGCCAGCGTCACCGCCCACTGCACCCGCGCCCAGGC
>CBHTVL010000140.1:0-6003 GCA_966096475.1 uncultured Burkholderiales bacterium | reverse complement strand
TCCACGCTCAGCCGCTGCACGAAGCCCAGATAGGTATTGCCGTTGGGCGCCACCAGACCCAGCAACTGGTTGTGGGTGAGGCGCGTGGTGTCCGTGGGTTTCCGGCACATGCCGAGAATGCCGGAGGCGCTCTGGTTGGCGACCGTCCAGGTTTCCAGCGTGCGGCTGCGCATCGAGGCTTCGCCGACAGTGGGGCCATCGACGCGTTCGAAGCCGGCCATTTCAAAGCGCGCACGCGAATGCAGTCCGGCATCGGGCGGCGAGAAGGGTTTGCCGCTGATGTTGTAATGCATCGCGGCCAGCGTGCCTGAAACCAGCACATTGAACGATACGGCTTTGCGTTCGTCGACGCGGCCGGTTCCCGGCGCGAGCCAGTGCGAATGCAGGCTGAGCATCAGTTTTTCGCAGATTTCGCGCGGCACCGGTCCGAGCCCGAGTTTGTCGGGGCTCTGGTTTTTCAGGGCGACGGCGGTCTGGCGCAGTTTGTCGCCGATTTTCTCAAGATCCAGATAGCGCAGGTTGTCGCCCTTGAGATTTTTCAGGCGACGAGCGCCTTCCGACGAGCCGAGATCGATGCCCAGGGCCACATTGGCGTCGGTGGCGACCGGTGTTATCGAAATGCCGCCCAGCGGTACCCACTGGGCCAGCGCGCGGTCGATGGTGTTCATCTGCAGCAGCGACAGCGAATCAGGATTGGCGCGCTGGGTCAGCACGATCTGCAGATAGGCCAGATTGACCGTGCTTTTGCCGTCTGAACTTTCGGCGACCGGCGTGTCGGTGGCGCCGGCGCTTTCGGCAAAGGCATACAGGCGGTGCAATTGCTCCCACAGGAATCCGGGTACCGCGTGATAAGCGCGGTTGTGCGCGTTCATGGCGAAACCGGTGCAGCGCAATGCGCGGTAACAGACCAGCGCGGCGTGCCCCGCAACTTCGGGCGCGGATTCCGCCATGTCGGTGATCAGCGACTCGTAGGCGTCTGCCAGTGCGCGCCAGAGCGAGATGCTGCGGTTGAAAATGTCGCGCGTTTCGTCGTCAAAGGGAACGGGGCGGCCCCAGTACTCCTTGTTTCGGGCGTGCTGGGCTTCCAGCGTGGTTTCGCGCAGCAGTTCCAGGACCTGAAGGCGGGGTGTGCCGGTGACGCCGGTTTCGGTGAGCAGTTGCAACTGCGTCAGCAACTGCGCCTGACGCTGTGCAGGCGTTGCGTCTGCCAGCTGGGCGATGAAGGCCCGGGCGGCAGAGGCATCGGCGATTTTCAGCAAACCTTGTTTAGCACTCAAGACAGTAGCCATGACGTACCCCAATGTTGAGCGGGTACGAATAATCCGGTTGTTGAGCAGACGCGGCAAGTGAATATGTCACATGTCGCTGTTCCACGACAACTGCCGTGTTTCGCCGTGTGACGGATGCCACGCATCACAGCAAACGGCGCTCGATGCCGCCGTTATTGGCGCGCGCCACATACTTCTCCATCCAGTCGGCGCCGAGCAGATGACGCGCCATTTCCACGACGATGTAATCCGCTTCCACCGCGGTGTCGGGAGTGAAACGCGCCAGGCCCTGCAGGCATGACGGGCAGGAGGTGAGGATTTTCATCGGGCCATCGCCGCCCTCAAGCAGCTTCGCCGCGCCGCGCCGCATTTCCTCTTCCTTGCGGAAACGTACTTGCGTCGAGATGTCGGGGCGCGTCACCGACAGCGTGCCCGATTCACCGCAGCAGCGTTCGTTCAATGCCACCGGTGCAGCCATCAGCGCGTTGACCACTTTCATCGGCGAATGCGTTTTCATCGGCGAATGGCAGGGGTCGTGATACATGTAGCGCGTGCCGGTGACACCTTCGAGCTTCACGCCACGCTCGAGCAGGTACTCGTGGATGTCGAGCAGCCGGCAGCCGGGGAATATTTTTCCGAATTCGGAGTTCTGCAGCTGGTCCATACAGGTGCCGCAGGACACGATCACCGTTTTGATGTCAAGATAGTTCAGCGTGTGCGCGACGCGGTGGAACAACACACGGTTGGCAGTGGTGATCGCCTGGCCTTTGGCTTCTTCGCCGGCGGCAGTCTGCGGATAACCGCAGCACAGATAACCCGGCGGCAGCACGGTCTGCACGCCGAGGTCGAAGAGCATGGCCTGCGTGGCGAGGCCGACCTGGCTGAACAGGCGCTCCGAGCCGCAGCCCGGGAAATAAAACACCGCATCCGAATCTTCGGTGACTTTGGCGGGATCACGGATCACCGGGACCATGCGCGCGTCTTCGATATCGAGCAGAGCGCGGGAGGCTTTTTTCGGCAGCCCGCCGGGCATCGGCTTGTTGATGAAGTGGATGACCTGCGCGCGGATCGCCGGTTTGCCGGTGGTGGCCGGCGGTTGCCGGGTCTGTTCGCCGGTCAGGCCCAGCGCTTTCGCGGTTTTGGCGGCCAGCCGCTGCGCGCGGTAGCCCCAGTCGATCATCAGCTTGCGTGCGACGTTGATGGTGCGCGGGTCGGTGGCATTGAGGAAAAACATCGACGCCTTCGCGCCGGCATTGAACCGACGCTTGCCGTGCTGGCGGAGGAAGTTGCGCATCGCCATCGACACGTCGCCGAAGTCGATGTCCACAGGGCAGGGATTGGCGCATTTGTGGCAGACCGTGCAGTGATCGGCGACATCGCCGAATTCGTCGAAATGCTCCAGTGAAATGCCGCGGCGGGTCTGCTCTTCGTAAAGAAAGGCTTCGATCAGCAGACTCGTCGCAAGAATCTTGTTGCGCGGGCTGTAGAGCAGGTTGGCGCGCGGCACGTGGGTGGCGCAGACCGGTTTGCATTTGCCGCAGCGCAGGCAGTCCTTGACCGAATTCGCGATTGAACCGACGTCGGAATGTTCGAGAATCAGGCTTTCCGCGCCGAGCAGCGAGAAGCTCGGCGTGTAGGCGTTGCCCAGATCCGCGCCCGGCAGCAGCTTGCCCTTGTTGAAGCGGCCCTCGGGATCCACCTGCTGTTTGTAGGTCTGGAATGCGGCAATGCGTTCCTGCGGCAGGAATTCCAGCTTGGTGATGCCGATGCCGTGTTCGCCGGAGATCACGCCGTCCAGCGATTCCGCCAGACGCATGATGCGCGCCACCGCTTCGGCGGCTTCCTGCAGCATTTCGTAATTGTCGGAGTTGACGGGAATGTTGGTGTGCACATTGCCGTCACCGGCGTGCATGTGCAGCGCGACGAAGACGCGGCCGCGCAAGGCCTGGCGGTGGGCGGCGTCGATGGCTTCCATGACCTTGGCGAAGGGCCGGCCGCTGAAAATGTCGGCGAGGTGCGAGCGCACTTCCTCTTTCCAGGACACCCGCAGGCTGTGGTCCTGCAGCGCGTGAAACAGGGTCTGTCCGGCCGCGCGTTGCAATGCAGCCTCGAGCACGCCATGCGGCGCCGGCTTCAGCGTATCAACGGCTTCCCCCATATGCGCCAGCAGCCAGGTCCAGCGGTCACGCGCTCCGGCAATCAGCGTCTGCGCCCGTTCGACGCGGTCGCCGAGGACATCCGCTGCGGAAACGCCGGGTTCGGTCTGCTGCACCGGCAGTTCGCCGGCAACAACGCCGGCGACTGCATCAAGGATGCGCAGCTTGTTGCGGATTGACAGTTCGATATTGATGCGTTCGATGCCGTCGGAGTAATCACCCAGCCGTTCCAGCGGGATGACGACGTCTTCATTGATCTTGAAGGCATTGGTGTGGCGGGCGATTGCCGCTGTGCGTGCGCGGTCGAGCCAGAAGGTCTTGCGCGATTCCGCCGACACGGCGATGAAACCTTCACCGCCGCGTGCGTTGGCGATGCGCACCACCTGCGAGGCAGCCGCGGCCACCGCATCTTCGTTTTCGCCGACGATGTCGCCGACCAGTACCATTTTCGGCCGTCCGGCACGCCGTGATTTGGTGGCGTAACCGACGGCTTTCACATAACGCGCGTCGAGATGCTCCAGGCCGGCGAGGATGGCGTCCGGGTTGCCGTCGACATAACGCTTGATCTCGACAATCGAAGGAACGGCTTCGCTGACCTGGCCGAAGAATTCCAGGCACACGGTGCGGACCGCGGGCGGCATGCGATGCAGCACGAAAGTCGCCTGGGTGATGATGCCGTCGCAGCCTTCTTTCTGGATGCCGGGCAGTCCGCCCAGCACTTTGTCCGTGACATCCTTGCCAAGGCCGCGCTTGCGGAAGGTCGAGCCGGGAATTTCAAGAATTTCGGGCGCGCCATCGGGCGTTTTTCCATCGCGTGCGTAACGTGTGACGCGAAAGCGCGCGGTGGCGAGGTCGTGAATCTTGCCGAGATTGTGGTCGAGACGCTCGACCAGCATCCATTGCGCATCCGGCGTGACCATTTTCCACGATGCGAGGTTGTCGAGCGCGGTGCCCCACAGCACGGCTTTTTTGCCGCCGGCGTTCATCGCGACGTTGCCGCCGATGCATGAGGCGTCGGCCGATGTGGGATCACAGGCGAACACCAGTCCCGCCGATTCCGCGGCTTCCATCGCGCGCCGGGTGACTACGCCTGCGCCGCAGCGCAGGACCGGTACCCGGGATGCCACACCGGGCAGCGCGACGCGGTCAATCGCAGCGAGTGTGTCGAGTTTTTCGGTGTTGATCACCGCCGAATGCCGGGTCAGCGGAATCGCGCCGCCGGTATAACCGGTGCCCCCGCCGCGCGGAATGATGGTCAGTCCGAGTTCGATGCAGGCGCGTACGACTTCAAGAACTTCTTCTTCCGTATCCGGATTGATGACCACGAAGGGATACTCCACCCGCCAGTCGGTGGCGTCGGTGACGTGGGAGACGCGGGCCAAGCCGTCGAACTGCACATTGTCGCGGCGCGTGGTGCGCGAGAGCCTCGACATCGCGCGGCGGCGCAGCGCCAGCGTGTCCTCGAATTCGGCTTCGAAACCGTCGACCGCGCTCCGTGCCGCATCGAGCAGTTCGGATACCCGCTGGTCCGCACCGTCACGTCGCGCGTCGATGCTGCTGAGCCGGTTGCGCATGCCTTCCACCAGCGCGGCGCGCCGTTTGCGGTTGCCCAGCAGATCGTCTTCGATGTACGGATTGCGCTTGACGAACCACATGTCGCCGAGCACTTCGTAGAGCATTTTTGCGGAACGTCCGGTGCGGCGCTGCGCGCGCAGTTCGTTCAGCAGTTGCCAGCGTTCGGCGCCGAGCAGCCGGATCACGATCTCGCGATCCGAGAACGAGGTGTAGTTGTAGGGGATTTCTCTGAGGCGGGCGGTCATTGCGAAAAGCGGAAGATAATTATCAGCGGTGATCAGCGGCGAACCGCCGCGCGCGGTAACGGGAATGCGCGAAAGAATGCACAAAGAAATGCACCAATAAGCAGCATATTAGCGCAATGCAGCAAAGGCTTCATGTGACCAGTGCGGCGATGACCCAGTAACGTCCGAATTTGCCGAGCGCGATGAACAGGGTCGACCACCAGGGATTGAGTCGCAGCCAGCCCGCGGCGACGCACAGCGGATCACCCAGCAGCGGCACCCAGGACAGCAACAGCGCCGGGCTGCCCCAGCGCTGCACGGTGGCCAGTCCCTTGAGCGGTTTGGTTTGCGGGATCAGCCGGCCGAGCAGATAGGAAGACAGGCCGCCCAGCGTATTGCCCAGCGTGGCCACACCCAGCGCCGGCCAGAACTGTTCGGGATGCAGTTTCAGTACCGCGAACAGCACCGCCTCGGACCCGCCCGGTAGCAGGGTTGCGGCCAGAAAGCTGCTGGCGAACAGGGTGCCCAGCGTGATCGAAGCGTCCAAGGGAAATTTAGCCGTATGAGCGGGAGGATTTGAACAGGGAGGCGCGGTTCTTTACACTGCCCGCATGTTGCAAGCTGATAGCCCGAGTATCTGACCGATCAGCGCCTGAGCGCAGAATACCGCAATGCCGGTCGATTTCGCAGCGGCCTGCGGCCTGCAAATTAATTTAATAAAAACAATAACTTAAATGATTTTTATCCTGATGTCTGCCTTCGCCGGGCAAGCTTCCCCGG
>CBHTVL010000139.1:0-6012 GCA_966096475.1 uncultured Burkholderiales bacterium | reverse complement strand
AGCCCGCTGACCGCGGAGACCCGCGGCCTGATCAATGCCGGTCTGCTGGCACGACTGCCGCAGGGCGCGCGCATCATCAATATCGGCCGCGGCGAAATCATCGATGAAGCGGCGATGATCGACGCCCTGCGCTCGGGCCATCTCGCCGGCGCCTACCTCGATGTCTTTGAAAAAGAACCGCTGCCGGCAGAGTCACCGCTTTGGGACCTGCCCAATGTGCTGGTTTCACCGCACAATTCGGCAGCGGCATCGGGTAATGACGAGCGGGTTTATCAGCTGTTCGTCGCAAACCTTGAAAACTGGCAACGCAAGCAAGCACTCACCAATGAAGTGCGCGTCGCCTCCGCATAACAGGTTTGGAGGAAATTATGAATAAAATCAAATATTTATATTGTATTGTCGCAATGATGCTGGTCTCCCAACCCCTGCTGGCGCAACAGAATTGGCCGACCCGTGCGGTTCGGGTGATCGTGCCTTATGCCGCCGGCGGCAACACCGATTTCACCGCTAGGACCGTCGGCGCCAAGCTCAGTGAAATGTGGGGCCAGCAGGTGATCGTCGACAATCGTCCCGGTGGCGGCACCAATATCGGATCGGAACTCGCGGCCAAAGCCGCACCCGACGGTTATGTACTGTTCATGGGCGGCGCATCCAACGCCGTCAACATGACGCTGTATGCCAAACCGCCGTACAACACGCTGCGCGATTTCGCGCCGGTGGCCTGGTGCGTTCAGGGTGCGGCATTGCTCGCGGCCCATCCGTCGCTGCCCGCAAAAAACGTCAAGGAACTGGTCGCGCTCGCAAAATCACGTCCGGGCCAGCTCAATTACGGTCACGCCGGGCTCGGCAGTTCGAACCACATGGCCGGCGAACTGCTCAAGGTCATGACCGGCATCAACATCCTGCACGTCCCGTACAAGGGCAACACGCCGTCGATCACCGATGCGATTTCCGGCAACGTCGAGATGGTGTTCAGCGGGGTGCCGGCGCTGGTGCCGCATATCAAGTCGGGCCGGCTGCGCGGCATCGCGATCAGCAGCCTGGAACGTTTTGCCGCAGTTCCAGATATCCCGACCTTCGACGAATCCGGCGTCAAGGGTTACGAAGCCAGCAACTGGTTCGGACTGATGGCGCCGATCAAGACGCCGCGTGAAATCATCACCAAGGTCAACACCGACACCAACAAGGTGCTCGCCATGCCGGATGTCAAAAACCGGTTTGAGACCGAAGGCGTGGTGCCGAAAGGCGGCAGCACGGATTATTTCGACAAGTTCATCCGCTCCGAGATTGTGAAATACGAGCAGGTCATCAAAAAAGCCAACATCGAACGCCAATAAACGAATCAACCTCCGAGGAATACCCCGTGAAAAACCTGACTTTACTTTTGATCGCGGCAGCCGTGACCATCGCCCTGCCCGCACAAGCCCAGAAAACCTGGTCGCCGTCGCGCAACGTTGAAATCGTCGTCGGTTCCGCGCCCGGCGGCAGCAATGACAAGACCGCGCGCGCCGTCGAAAAGGCCATCGTTGAATCCAAACTGATTCCGACCTCGCTGTCGGTGGTCAATAAACCCGGCGGCGGCAGCACCATCGCCTTTGCCTACGTGCGCCAGCGCAAGGGTGATCCGCACACACTGCTGGTCGGCACCACCGCCCTGCTGACCAACCAGATCGTCGGCACCAGCACGGTGAGTTACCAGGACTTCACGCCGATCGCGTCGATGTTCAACGACTACGTGGTGTTCGCGGTCAATGCCAACTCGCCGCTCAAGACCGGCAAGGACCTGATCGCCAAACTGAAGGAAAACCCGCAGTCGGTGTCCATCGGTTTCGCTACAGCGCTGGGCAGTCACAACCATATCGCCGCCGGCCTGCTCGCCAAAAGCATCGGCGTCAACGCGCGCAACCTGAAGGCCATCGCCTTCAAGGGATCTGCCGAGGCCATCACCCAGGTCATGGGCGGCCATATCGACATGGTCACCACCGCGGCCGGCAACGTCGCCAACCATGTTGCCGAAGGCCGCCTGCGCGTGATCGGCATTTCCTCCGCCAAACGTTTCCCCGGCTCCCTGGCCCATGTACCGACCTGGAAGGAACAGGGCGCCAACGTGGTTTACGGCGGCTGGCGCGCGATCATGGGTCCGCGCGAAATCACGCCGGTGCAAGTTGCGTACTGGGAAGACGTGCTGCGCAAAGTCACCGCGACCAAGGAATGGAAAGAAGATCTCGAGCGCAATTTCTGGTCTGATGATTTTGTCACCAGTGCGCAGTTCCGCAAGGATCTGGACAAGGATTACGCCGACATCAAGTCGGTGCTGGTCGACATCGGCCTCGCGCGCCCCTGAACATCCACCCCTTAAGCAACATCATTCATTTCATCAAGGATTTGCCATGAGCGCACCCGTCGTATTGACCGAACGCCCCGCCGAAGGCGTCGGCCTGATCCGCATCAACCGCCCCGAAGCGCGCAACGCGCTGACCACCGAGGTGCGCCGTCTGCTCGGCGAACATCTGTCGGCGATGGCCGAAGACCCGACGATCCGCTGCATCGTGCTCACCGGCAACGACAAAGCCTTCGCCGCCGGTGCCGACATCAAGGAAATGGCTGAAGCCGGCGCCATCGAAATCCTGCAGCGCGGCTCGCAGAAGCTGTGGCGCGCGATCTACAGCTGCCCGAAACCGGTAATCGCCGCGGTCAACGGCTTTGCACTGGGCGGGGGCTGCGAACTGGCGATGACCTGCGACATCATCATCGCCGGCGAGTCGGCGAAATTCGGCCAGCCCGAAGTAAAAATCGGCATCATCCCCGGTGGCGGCGGCACACAGCGCTTCCCGCGCACCGTGGGCAAATTCAAAGCCATGCGTTATGTGCTGACCGGTGACATTTTCGGCGCCAGGGAAGCCAGCGAGATGAATCTGGTCAGTGAAGTCGTGCCCGACGCCGAAGTCGAGAAACGTGCCGTTGCGATGGCCGCCCAGATTGGCGAACTGCCGCCGCTGGCGATCCAGCTCGCAAAGGAAGCGGTGATCCGCGGCATGGATGCGTCGCTTGAAACCGGCCTCACGCTGGAATCGCGCACGCTGCAGCTGTTGTTCGCTTCGCAGGACCAGAAAGAAGGCATGACTGCCTTCATCGAAAAGCGCAAACCGAAATTCACCGGCAAGTAACCCCGGCCGGATCCACTCCGGCCTGCGCATGACAACCTCCAAACCCCGCGAATGGCTCGCGCTCGCCGCGCTGTTCGCGGGCGCCACCGCCATTGCCACCGCGCCGCTGTTCGTCAAGGTCAGCGAAACCGGTCCGGTGGCAACGGCGTTCTGGCGTGTGTTCCTCGCGCTGCCGCCGCTGTGGATCTGGGCGCTGATCAGCCAGGGTTCACGGCACCGCGAACATCTGCACAACCACCGTGGCATGCTGATCGCAGCCGCGCTTTTTTTCACCGGCGATCTGGCGGTGTGGCACTGGTCGATCCTGCTGACTTCGGTGGCCAACACCACGCTGCTCGCCAATCTCGCGCCGATTTTTGTCACCGCGGTGGCGTGGCTGTTGTTCCGCGAAGTGCCACGCAAGCTGTTCCTTGCCGGACTTGCCGCCGCCATTGCCGGCACGCTGCTGCTGATCGGCGCCAACTTCGGCCAGAAGGGCGGCGCGCTGCTTGGTGATGCGCTGGGCGTGATCACCGCCATGTTTTATGCCGCTTACCAGATCAGCGTCACCCGGCTGCGCGCGCATGTGCCCACCGCCAGCCTGATGGCGTGGAGCAGCGCGATGATGGCCGCGATGCTGCTGCCGATCGCCTGGATTTCGGGGGAACAATTGTTGCCGCACAGCGATGCCGGCTGGATGAAACTGATCGGCATTGCCCTGTTCGCCCAGGTCATCGGACAAAGCCTGATTGCCTGGGCCATGGCCCACCTCACGGCTACCTTCTCTTCCGTAGGCCTGCTGCTGCAACCGGTGATGGCGACGCTGTTCGCGTGGATCCTGCTCGGCGAAACCGTCGGCCCGCACCAGTTCGCCGGCGGCGTGCTGGTGCTGGCCGGCATTGCGCTGGCCCGGCAGGCCACGCTGCGCCAACCCTGATTTTCTGTTCCTGCCTTCTGCGATAGTTTTTGGATTTCCTGTAAGGAAACCGCGGCGCCCGCTACCAAGGCTTGCCACGGTCACTCCACGACCGGGCTTTTTGATCAACCCATCGCAGGAGTGCCCATGACAAGAATCCCTAAACTGACCCTGGCTGCGTCGGCTATTGCCGGCGTTGCGCTGATGACCAGCCTGCCGGCCGCCGCGCAGGTCGACCCCAACCGCTTCATCGACCAGTTCGAAGCTACCTTCGGCAAATTCGAGGGTTATCGCCGCTCGGGCGCCAAAGGCATCTGCGCCGCCGGCGAATTCACCGGCAGCGTTGACGGTCGCGCACTCTCCGTCTCTTCCGCATTCAGCGGCAAGCCGGTACCGGTGATCGTGCGTTTCTCGGTCGGCGGCGCCAGCCCGAAAGCGGCCGACAACGCCAAGAGCCAGCGCAATATGGCGCTGCAGTTCAACCTGCCCGGCGGCGAAACCTAGCAGATGGGCAATATCTCGGCGCCGGTATTCGGCGCTGCCTCGCCGGAACAGTTCCTCGGCCGGCTGCAGTCACTGCAACCGGACCCGGCGACCAAGATGGCCGATCCGGCCAAGGTCAAAACTTTCGCCGATGCCAATCCCGAAGTGCTGCTGCAGGGCCGCTATTTCGCCAGCCAGCCGGTACCGGCGAGTTTCGGTACGGTCAATTACTGGGGCGTGCACGCCTTCGCCTTCGTCAACGGCAAGGGCGACAAACAGTTCGGCAAATGGATTTTTGAACCGGTGGGCGGCACAAAAGGCCTGAGCGACGATGAAGCCAAGGCCAAGGGCCCCGCTTTCTTGTTTGATGACCTGCGTGAGCGCGTCGCAGCCGGCGGCGTGGCCTTCGATTTCAATGTGCAGCTCGCTCAGTCCGGCGACCGTATCGACAGTGCCGTCGTGCCGCTGCCCGATGACCGCCGCAAGGTGAACCTCGGTCGCCTGGTCATCAAATCCGTCGCGGCCGATGCAACCGGCGAATGTCTGACCATCACCTACAACCCGATCGTGCTGCCCAAGGGTGTCGAACCCTCGGCCGACCCGATGCTGGCGGCACGTGCTGCGCCTTATGTCGTGGGTCTGGGACGCCGTCTCGGTGAAGGTGCGAAGCAGTAAGACGACGTTCTACCGTCAGACCCTGCCCGGCCGGAAGCCGGGTAAGGCCTGACGTATCAGCGCAGCGTGTTCTTGTAAATCCTGCCGTCTTTCATGATGACCAGAAAATTTTTCGCGGGATCGGCAACGAGATTGATGTTGGCAATGGGATCACCATCAACCAGCAGCAGATCAGCCAGAGCACCTTCCGCGACCACACCCAGTTTTCCGGGATAGGGCGCGCGCAGTCCGGACAAAGCGAGCAGCTCGCCGTTGTCCGCCGTTGCCATCTTCAGCACTTCGGCCGGTGTGTACCAGCGCACCATTTTCGCGAGTTGCGCACCCTGAGTGGCGGCAACAGCCGCATCGAACAGATTATCGGTACCCCATGCTGTTTTGATACCGAATTTTTTTGCCATCGAATACGCATAATCAGTGCCCTTGAACATCGCCAGCTGTTTGGCACGATTGGGCGAACCCTCGGGGAACGGCGAAGGACGGTCGTCAATAAACGGCTGCAGACTCCACCAGATTCCCTTGTCAGCCATCAATTTGGCGGTGGCGTCATCCAGTAACTGACCGTGATCGATACATTTGACGCCGGCCTCGATGGCCTGGCGCACCGCGCGCGGCGTATAGGCGTGCACTGTCACATACGTACCCCAATTCTCAGCCGCTTCCACCGCTGCGCGGAGTTCAGGCACTGAATACTGCGTCACGTCGAGCGGATCGTAGCTTGAAGCCACACCGCCGCCGGCCATCATCTTGATCTGCGACGCGCCCAGCGCGAGCTGTTCACGCACCCGCTGTCGC
>CBHTVL010000138.1:0-6014 GCA_966096475.1 uncultured Burkholderiales bacterium | reverse complement strand
GGTAACCGTACCGTCGCTGAACTTGGCAATCAGGCCGCCGTCGCCGAGATACCAGGGCTCATTGAGGCGGGCCATGTTTTCGACGCCGAGACCCAGCTGCTCGTCCCAGTCCACCAGCAGAAAGGCCATGGTGTACGGACGCTTGACCTTGAACTTGACGATCGCCGAGTTGAAGGGCGTGTACGGCGTGTTGTCGACCGAAACCAGCTTGCCGTTCACATACAGCTCGAAATAGTTGTCGGCCACAATGAAACCGGTCACCACTTCGCCGTCGGCATCCACTTCGATCACCGGCACCTTGTCGGTGGAAACCGCGGCGGCATTGGGCGGCAGAACCTTGTTGCATTCGTTATACAGATCGTAGGACAGCGGGCCTTCCTTGCGTTGCAGTGCCGTATTGGCGGGCACCGTGATCACCGTGCCGTCGGTGGCAGTCACTTCACCGACACCGGCAACACGCAGATTCATCTTGGGATTGGTGTGCTCGCAACGGGTGAGGTTCTGCACGATGATTTTCTTGGCTGCGCCCTGCGTCACCATGCGCTTGGCCGGCGCGTCAGGGGCATCCAGCGCCAGGTCCGGGCCGCGCGACTGGCAACCGGCGAGCGCAATACAGCCGAGCAGTGCAAATGCGATGCTGCGATACGCCGGGGCCGGCGTCATGACGGTTTTCAACATGGTCTCTCTCCTGGGTAAAACCGGCGCTGGTGCTGCAGAATCTGGACGTTCCGCTTGGTCGGGCGCTACGGTGAAACCAGCTTAGCCGAGCCCTTCCGGCGGGGCAAGCACGACGGCGCCGGCTGCAATGCAGCAATGAAAACCGCCCAAATTGGCCGGGCGGCGCAGCAGGCATGGCCTTATAATTTCGGCCTTTTCCGCACCCTCCGGCCACTTCCATATGCTGATCAAATTCACGCTTAACGGCGACCCCGTTGAAGTCCATCTCAAATCGGCCGACCGCCTGCTCGTCGACGTGCTCCGCGAAGACCTGCAGATGACCGGCACCAAACACGGCTGCGGCATCGGCGCCTGCGGCACCTGCACCGTGATTGTCGACGGCGCCCCGGTGTCCTCCTGCCTGCAACTGGCGGCACTTTGCGATGGCAGCAACGTGCGCACCATCGAGGGACTCGACCAGGCCGGTGTATTGCACACCGTGCAGCAGGCTTTCATCAACAAGACCGCCCTGCAATGCGGTATCTGCATTCCGGGTCATGTCATGCAATGCGTGTCGCTGATCGAGAAAAACCCGGATCCCAGCGATGAAGAAATCCGCGCCAGCGCCGACAGCGTGTATTGCCGCTGCACCGGCTACGTAAAAATCATGGACGCCTACCGCGAAGCGGCGGCGCTGCTTAAAAAGGCAGGCAAGGCATGAGCAAGCAAATCCTCAAAGACCCGAAGTTCGAATCCGGCCTGCTGGTCGTCGGCAAGGATGTGCCGCGCGCCGACGCGCTGCCAAAAGTCACCGGCGCCGCGCAATATGTCGCCGACATGCACCTGCCGGGCATGCTCCATGCCGCAGTGCTGCGCAGCCCGCACGCCAACGCCAAAATCCTCTCCATCGACACCAGCGCCGCGCGCGCGATGCCCGGCGTCAAAGCCGTGATCACCGGCGAGGACACCGCAAAACGCAAATGGGGCGCCTTCCGTCCCGACCTCTATCCGCTGGCCATCGGCCGCGTGCGCTACGTCGGCGATGAAGTCGCTGCCGTCGCGGCGACCGATCCGGAAACCGCCCGGGCGGCGATCGACAAAATCGTTGTGCAATACGAACCGCTGCCCGCGGTGTTTTCTCTTGATGAAGCAATGGCACCCGGTGCACCGCTGGTCCATGACGATGCCGCCGGCAACGTCGCCCACGAATTCGCCTTTGAACGCGGCGACGTCGATGCCGGCTTCAAAGCTTCCGATGTCGTTGTCGAAGGCACCTGGGATTCGGTGCGCCAGTGGCACTCCTCGCTGGAGACCATCGGCTGCGTCGCCCAGTGGAACAGCAACCGCGTCACCCTATGGTGCAACACGCAGACGCCTTTCCTCGCCCGCGGCCGGTATTCAGTTGCACTCGGCGTTCCGGAAGCGCAGGTGCGCGTGATCCAGACCGAGGTCGGCGGCGGCTTCGGCGGCAAATCCGGCGATGACAACTGCTCAGTGATTGCGGCCATCCTCGCACGCAAATCCGGTCGTCCGGTCAAGCTGATCCACACCCGCGAAGAAGAATTCCTCGCCAGCCACCCGCGCATGCCCATGCGTTACTGGGTGCGCCTCGGTTTCTCCAAAGCCGGCAAGGTGCTGGCCAAGGAAATCCGCATGTGGGCCGACAACGGCGCCTACACCGGCAAATCACAGGCCATTCTCGGCGCGGCGACCGTGCGTCATGACGCGCTCTACAAATATCCGAACGCGCGCGCCAAATCGACGCTGCTCTATACCAATCTGGTGCCGACCGGCGCCTTCCGCGGCTTCGGCAATCCGTCTGCGGACTGGGCCGTGGAACAGGCCTGGGATCTCGCCGCGGAAAAACTGGGCATTGATGTTGTCGACCTGCTGCGCATGAACGCCGTGGTCGAAGGCGATGTCTCGCCGCACAACCACAAGATCACCAGCGGCGAACTGCGCCAGTGCATCGACAAGGCTGCGGACCTGATCCAGTGGAAAGAGAAACGTAAACATAAAAAAGACGGCCACGGCCTCGGCATGGGCTGCAGCATCCACGTCAACGGCCGCCGCAGCTTCGGTGACTGGGACGGCAGTTCAGCCATTGTGCGTATCAATGAAGACGGTCGCGCCACGATCATCACCGGCGAAGGCGAAATCGGTCAGGGCACTTACACCGTGCTGAAGCAGATCGCCGCCGAGGAACTGGGACTGCCCTACGACGACGTCGACATCACGCGTCCCGACACCGATGTGCATCCGCATTCGCTGGGCGCGCTGGCAAGCCGTGTCACCTATGTCGCAGGCAACGCGGTCAAACGCGCTGCAGCGGAAGCCCACAAGCAGCTGATGGCCGCCGCATCCGAGCAGTTCAAGAAACCGGTCGACGAACTGACCATCATCAACGGCCAGATCGGCCCGAAGAACGGCGCGGAATCCGAATACAAACCGGTCAGCGCCGTGGTCCGCGCCAATATTTACAAACGCGGTGGTGAAGCCATCGTCGGCGTCGGCAACTGGGACAACCCTTCGGATTTCCCGGATCACAGCCGTTTCGGCAATGAATCCGGCGCCTACAACTTTGCGGCACAGGCGGTCGAGGTCGATGTCGACCGCGGCACCGGTCAGGTACATCTGAAGGAAATCTCCGCCGTCGTCGACTGCGGCACGGTGATCCATCCCGCCGCAGCACAGGGTCAGGTGGAAGGCGCCGTCGTGCAGGGCATCGGCCTGGCAATGATCGAATACTTCGACTGGCATCAGGGCACGCCCACCGATCCGCAGTACATCGACTACCCGCTGCCCTCGGCTGATTTCATTCCGAAAATGCATGTCGCATTCGCCGACTCCTATGAACCCTCGGGTCCCTTCGGCGCCAAGGGCCTCGGCGAGATCGGCCTCGATGCGATTCCGGCGGCGATTGCCAATGCCATTGCCGACGCCGTCGGCGTGCGCATTTTTGAACTGCCGATCACCGCGGAAAAAATCCACCGCGTGTGGTCGCGCTTGGTCACCGGCCGGCCTTCAGGCACTCGGCCGTTCAAACCGGAACTTCTGCAACCGAAGAGCCTCGACGAAGCGATCAAGCTCTATGCCGAAGGCGATACCGCCATCGTCTCCGGCGGCATGTCGCACGCCATCCGCCGCGAACGCACCGGTTACCCGCAGGCCAAACGCCTGATGGTCGTCAGCCGCATCCCGGAACTGCTCGCGATCACCAATAAAAACAACGGCCTGCAAATCGGCTCGGCGGTGAACCAGCAAACGCTGATCGAACGGCCCGAGTTGCGCGAGCGCTGGGCCGTGCTCGCCGAGTCTCTCGACGCCGCAGGTCACACCCGCGTTCGCGGCATGACCACCGTCGGCGGCAGCGTCGGCCCGCTGATCGGCGGCTTTGACATGCCGGTGGCGCTGGTCGCACTCAACGCACGCGTGCTCACCGCAGCCGCAGCGGGGCGCAAGACCTATGCCCTCACCGAAGCCTTCGACAAACGCTTCGCCAAGGACGAGATGCTGATCGCGGTTGAAATCGATGCCCTGCCCGCACGCAGCGGTTCGGCCTTCCACAAATTCCTGCCGCGCGGCGTCATGGAAACGCCGACTGCGAACGCTGGCGCAGTGGTCACGCTGGATGCAGCGGGAAAATGTATCGCTGCACGGCTGGTCGTTGGCGCGGTGAGCTGGAAACCGCTGATCGCCGATCTGTCGTCGCTGGTTGGCAAGGCCTTCGATGAAGCCGCCATCCGCACCGCCGTCAAACCGCTGCGCGAGCTTGCACAGCCGATGGCCAATGTCCGCGGCTCGGCGATGTACAAACGCAATATGGCGGTCGAAATCGGCGCACGCACTTTGATCCGGGCGTGGCAAAAAGCGATGCAAAGCAAGTAAACAACAAAAACCGTTCGGGCTGAGCCCTTCGACAAACTCAGGACAGGCTCTGTCGAAGCCCGTTTGCACGTCATCGCCCTTCGACAGGCTCAGGGCGAACGGAATCTGAATGCAATTCGTTGTTGACCCATAAGGAATAGAAAATGGCTGACCAATTCAAAACTTCCGACGGCTGCGAAATCGCCTACACCCTGCATAACGGCGCCGGCGACAATGCACCCCGCGTCGCGCTGGTGCATTCACTCGCACTGGACCGCAGCATCTGGGATGACGTCGCCAAAGAACTGTCGCGCGACTGTCAGGTGCTCACCTGGGACTGCCGCGGCCACGGCAAATCCGGCCAGCCGCTGACCACTTACACGCCGCAGCTGTTTGCGCGCGACCTCGCCGAGCTGATGGATCACGTGAAATGGCCCTCCGCCGTCGTCGGCGGCTGCTCGATGGGCGGCATGGTCGCGCAGGCCTTTGCGATCGAATATCCGAAACGCACCACCGGCCTTGTGCTGATCGACACCACCGCCTGGTACGGCGCGGATGCGCCCAAGGTCTGGCGCGAACGCGGTGCTACCGGCAAGGAAAAAGGCATGGGCGCGCTGGTGGAGTTCCAAACCGGCCGCTGGTTCGGCGACGCGTTCCGCGCGAACCAGAAAGCGACCGTCGACCGCCTGGTCAAGGTCTTCCTCGACAACAACGTCGATTGCTATGTCAAAACCTGCGAAATGCTCGGTGACGGTGACCTGCGCTCAGGCCTCGCCACGATCAAGGTACCGACCGCGGTTGCCGTCGGCGAAGAAGATTACGCCACGCCGGTGGCGATGGCCGAAGCCCTGCACAAAGGCATCGCCGGTTCGACGCTGACCGTGCTGCCCGGCGGCCGCCACATCACCCCGACCGAAAAACCGCAGGACATCGCCGCGCGCTTCCGCGAAGTCATCGCAAAAGCGAAATAAGCCATGACCAAGCCGCGTTGCCTCGACATCCACGCCCATCACGTCGGCCAGCCGCTGGTCGAACGTATCAACGCCGACGGTGAAAAACACGGCGTCAAAATCGTCAAGGGTGACGACGGCGCGACGCGCATTTCCGTCGGTGGCCGCCTGACCGGCATGCCGCTGATCCCGCCGCTGAACGATGAAGCAGCGCGCTTGAAGTGGATGGACGAAGCCGGCATCGACGTGCAACTGCTCGCCGGCTGGATGGACCTCGCCGGTTATCACCTGCCGACTGAAGCCGGCCAGTGGCTGGCCCGCGCACAGAATGAAACGCTGGCCGAAATGGCTGCGCGCCGTCCTGACCGTTATGCCGCTGCCGCTGCGGTGCCGTTGCAGGATGGCTATTCGCGCGAGGACGTGGAGGCCTATCTCTCCTTCGACTTCCAGCGGCTCGACGTCGTGCCGCGCATCGCGCTGGCCGCCGGCGTTCCGGTGCGCTGGCGGGAGGCCTGGGCGACCGTCCAGATCACGCCGGAA
>CBHTVL010000137.1:0-6026 GCA_966096475.1 uncultured Burkholderiales bacterium | reverse complement strand
GGCAAACCGGGCTCGGGTCTGCATCCGCTGCGCGGCCAGAACAATGTGCAGGGCGCATCCGACTCGGGTCTGATCCCGATGCTGTTCCCGGACTATCAGCGCGTCGATAATCCGCAGGCGCTGGCGCGTTTCGAAAAACTCTGGGGCACCAAGCTGGACTCGAAGCCGGGCCTTACCGTGGTTGAAATCGTGCATGCGATTCTCGACGGCGATATCCGCGGCATGTATGTGATGGGCGAAAATCCGGCGATGTCGGATCCGGACGCCAATCACGCGCGCGAAGCGCTGGCGAAACTGGACTGGCTGGTGGTGCAGGAAATCTTCCTGACCGAAACCTGTTATCACGCCGACGTGATTCTGCCGGCGACCGTATGGCCGGAAAAAGACGGTACGGTGACCAACACCGATCGCATGGTGCAACTCGGCCGCAAAGCAGTCGAAGCACCGGGCGAAGCCAAGCCGGATCTGTGGATCATCCAGGAACTGGCGCGTCGTCTGGGCTTGGGCTGGAACTACAACGGTCCGAAAGACGTGTTCAACGAGATGCGTCTGGCGATGAATTCGATCGCCGGCATCACATGGGAGCGGCTGGAGGCTGAGAGCAGTGTGACCTATCCCTGCCTTAACGAGGGCGACCCGGGGCAACCCACTGTTTTCATTGATAAATTTCCGACGCCGACAGGGCGCGCCAAGTTTGTGCCGGCCGACATTATTCCGGCCAACGAACGGCCTGACCGCGAATTCCCCTTTGTGCTGATCACCGGACGTCAGCTGGAGCACTGGCATACCGGGTCGATGACCCGTCGCGCCGGCGTGCTTGATGCGATCGAGCCGGAACCGACGGTGTCGATGCATCCGCTGGATCTCGATGCGCTGGGCGCGAAGGGCGGTGACGTGATCACGGTGGCGTCACGCCGCGGGATCATCTCGCTGCATGCGCGGGCCGACGACGGCACGCCGCGCGGTTCGGTGTTTATCCCGTTTGCGTTCTACGAGGCGGCGGCCAATATGCTGACCAACGCGGCGCTGGATCCCTTCGGCAAGATTCCCGAGTTCAAGTATTGCGCGGTGAACGTCATGAAAGGCGGCGAACTGACGCCGCGCTCCAGTTACGGCGGCGGGCAGGTGCTGGCGAAACTGGCCAAGGTTTAAGGCTGTAAAACACGACGCCCGCAGGCGCGGGTATCCATAATTATTTTTTGTTCAGGAGAGGAACCAACATGGCACTGTCGGACATCGAAATTGCCCAGGCGGCAAAAATGGAGCGCATCAACAAGATTGCGCTGAAACTGGGCATCCCGGAAGAGCATCTGGTGCCTTATGGTCACTACAAGACCAAAGTGTCGCTGGAATATGTCGACAGCCTGAAAGACAAAAAAGACGGCAAGCTGATTCTCGTCACCGCGATCAACCCGACGCCCGCGGGCGAAGGCAAGACGACCACGACGGTGGGCCTCGGCGATGCGCTGAACCACATCGGCAAGAAGGCGATGATCTGCCTGCGTGAGCCGTCGCTGGGTCCGGTGTTCGGCGTCAAGGGTGGTGCTGCCGGCGGCGGTTACGCCCAGGTGGTGCCGATGGAAGACATCAACCTGCACTTCACCGGCGACTTCGGCGCGATTGCGCTGGCGAACAATCTGCTCGCCGCGATGATCGACAACCACATCTCTCACGGCAACGAACTCGGCATTGACCCGCGCCGCATCACCTGGAAACGCGTGATGGACATGAACGACCGCGCGCTGCGCGACATCGTCGTGTCCCTCGGCGGCACCGCCAATGGCTATCCGCGTGAAGATGGCTTCGATATCGTGGTTGCTTCCGAAGTGATGGCGATTTTCTGCCTGGCTACCTCGCTGAAGGATCTGAAAGAGCGCCTCGGCAACATCGTGTTCGGTTACACCCGCGACGGCAAGGCGCTGCGCGCGCGTGACCTGAAGGCGCATGGCGCAATGACCGTGCTGCTGAAAGACCAGCTGGCGCCGAACCTGGTGCAGACGCTGGAAAACAACGCGGCCTTCATCCACGGCGGCCCCTTCGCCAACATCGCCCATGGCTGTAACTCGGTGATTGCCACCAAGACCGCGCTGAAACTGGTCGACTACGTGGTGACCGAAGCCGGTTTCGGCGCCGACCTCGGCGCCGAGAAGTTCCTCGACATCAAGTGCCGCAAGGCCGGGCTGAAGCCCGCGGCGGCGGTGATTGTTGCCACCGTGCGCGCGCTGAAACACCACGGCGGCGTCGGCAAGGAAGACCTCAACAAGGAAAATCTGGTCGCGCTGGAAAAAGGTCTGGTCAACCTCGAGCGTCACGTACACAACGTCAAGAACGTCTACAACATTCCCTGTGTGGTGTCGGTCAACCGGTTCACTGCCGATACCAAGGCCGAGATGGATCTGCTCACCGACCGCATCGCCAAGCTCGGCGCGCGCGTTGTGGTGGCAAACCACTGGGGTGAAGGCGGCAAGGGCGCTGCGGAACTGGCCAACATCGTGGTTGAGCTGTGCGAACAGAAGTCGAGCCCGACCTTTGTTTACGAAGACAGCGATCCGCTGTGGGACAAGATGAAAAAGATCGCGACCAAGGTTTACGGCGCAGCCGACATTTCCGCGGATTCCAAGGTGCGCAACCGCATCAAGGAACTGCAGGAAGCCGGTTACGGCCATTACCCGGTTTGCGTGGCGAAGACCCAGTCGTCGTTCTCGACCGATGCCAGCGTGCGTGGCGCACCGAGCGGTCACATGGTCAATATCCGCGAAGTGCGGCTTGCGGCCGGCGCGGAATTCATCGTGATGATCTGCGGTGACATCATGACCATGCCAGGCCTGCCCAAGGTTCCGTCCTCGGAGAAGATCGACCTGACCGATGACGGCAAGGTGATCGGGCTGCTCTGCTCGGCCTTGCGGCGCAGGAACGGCTCCGGCGGAACCCCCTGCCCCTCCATGGGCGCCCGCAACTTTCATGCGGCTTGTTCAGGATGGGGTAGGCATGCCGGAAAACGCTCGTGCAATCCTGTCACGCAAGGTCATCATGGCCTTGAGCGCAGCCATGCTCAGCGGCACCGCGTTTGCATCTGCCGGCGAGCATCCGGCGATTATCGGCATCCCGGTTGATTTCATCCTGTTTGCGCTGACCCTGCTCGGGGTTGCGCTGTTTCACAAACACACGCTGCGCGTGGCCCTGACCGGGCTGGCGGTAATCGTGCTGTACAAGCTGGGGTTTACCGGCTTCAAGACAGGCGACGGTGTTGCCGGTCTGGTGATGCACCTCGGGCATGAATGGGTCATCCTGACCAATCTGCTCGGATTGCTGGTCGGCTTTGCGCTGCTGTCTAACCATTTCGAGCAAAGTCACCTGCCGCAGGTGTTACCGCGTTTTCTGCCGGATGACTGGAAGGGCGGCTTTGTCCTGCTGGTGATGATTTTTGTGTTGTCGGCGTTTCTCGACAACATTGCTGCGGCGCTGATCGGCGGCACCATTGCCGCGACGGTCTTCCGGCACAAGGTGCATATCGGTTATCTGGCGGCGATAGTTGCCGCATCCAATGGCGGCGGATCGGGCAGTGTCGTCGGGGATACCACGACGACGATGATGTGGCTGGACGGCATTGATCCGCGTGATGTGCTGCATGCCTATGCCGCGGCCGCAACAGCGCTGGTGGTTTTTGGAATCCCGGCCTCGTTGCAGCAGCAGCGTTATTCGCCGATCGTCAAAAATGAAGGCCGCCATGCGCCGGTCGACTGGGCGCGTCTCGGCATCGTCGTGTTCATTCTGGTGATGGCAATTGTCACCAATGTCACGGTCAATCTGCGCTACAACCACCTGTCCGACGCCTTTCCGTTCATCGGTGTCGCGGTGTGGGCGGCGATTCTGGTTTGCGTACCTTTGCGCAAGCCGCAGTGGAGTCTGGTGCCCGAGGCATTCAAGGGCAGCATCTTCCTGTTGTCACTGGTGCTCTGCGCATCCCTGATGCCGGTGGAAAAACTGCCTGTTGCTTCATGGCAGTCGGCGTTCGGCCTCGGTTTCATCTCAGCGGTATTCGATAATATTCCGCTGACCGCGCTGGCGCTGAAACAGGGCGGTTACGACTGGGGCGTGCTGGCGTATGCGGTCGGATTCGGCGGTTCGATGATCTGGTTCGGCTCCAGCGCCGGCGTGGCGCTGTCCAGCATGTATCCGGAAGCGCGTTCGGTGCTGTTGTGGCTGCGTCACGGCTGGCATGTCGCGCTGGCCTATGTCATTGGTTTTTTTGTGATGCTGGCCGTCGCGGGCTGGACCCCGCATGAGCCGCACAGGAAGGAACTGCCTGCTGCGGCAGCGCAGCAGGCGATTGCGCCTGATAACGCTGCGGCAAAGTGAGTCCTGGCAGGGGGAAATGCGGGGGTTTTTTCGGGGGCTTCGCGCTATAATTCCCCGGGCTGTAATCGCGGGTCCGGAGGAGCCAGAACCGCAGCAACTTTTAAATTTTGCCGGCTTGTCCAAACGGACGATCCGGCGCAATCCAGGGAGTTAAATTTCTCATGAGTTTTGGTGATACCGCGTTCTGGGTGGCCCTGCTGCAGATCATCGGGGTCAACATCGTTTTGTCCGGCGACAATGCCGTGGTGATTGCGCTGGCAGCGCGTTCGTTGCCGCCGAAGCAGCAGAAAGCCGCCGTGATGTGGGGCAGCGGCGCCGCAGTGATCATGCGGATCGTGCTGACCATCATTGCCGTCGAAATGCTGAAATGGCCTTACCTGAAGCTGATCGGTGCCGTGCTGCTGTTGTGGATCGCCGTGAAACTGCTGCTGCCGGAAGACGGCGGTGAAGACGGCATCCAGGCCAGCGGCAGCATGGCGGCTGCCATCAAGACCATCCTGATCGCCGATCTGGTGATGAGCCTGGACAACGTGATTGCCGTAGCTGCGGCGGCGAAGGGCAGCATGATCCTGCTGATTCTCGGGCTGGGCATCTCCATCCCGCTGGTGATTTTCGGATCGACGCTGCTGCTCAAACTGATGGACCGTTATCCGGTCATCATCACCATCGGTGCTGCTCTTCTTGGCTGGGTTGCCGGCGAGATGGCGATCAGCGATCCGCTGGTCAAGGATTGGGTCAACGTCAACATGGCTTGGCTGCATTATGTGGCGCCGGCTGCAGGGGCGATTTTTGTTGTCGGACTGGGCCGGTTCCTTGCTGCAAAAGCCGGAGGCGAGCACAAAGAGGTTGTTGACTTGGCCGGCGGTGACCAGAAGTCTTGATCATAACTGTTTATTTTTAAACGGATTTAGAGGTATCTCATGTTGAAATGGCTGGTTTCGGTAGATGGTTCCGAGAGTTCGGTGCGCGCGGTCACTAATTTGATCGACAAGATGCAGTGGTTCAAGCAGCCCATCGAAATTCACCTGTTGAACGTGCAGCATCCGATGCCTTACGGCAATCGGGTGACCTCGGCCATCGGGCAGGACAAGGTGGCGCAGTATCACCACGATGAGGGTATTGCGGCACTGAAGCCGACGCGCGACAAACTGGATGCGGCGGGCATCAAGTATGTGTTCCACATCGGCGTCGGCGACGCTGCAGAGACCATCGTCAACTACGCCAGGGAAAAGCAGTGCGACCAGATCGTCATGGGGTCGCGCGGCCTGGGTTCGGTGTCAAGCCTGATCATGGGCTCGGTGGCGACCAAGGTGCTGCACCTGGCCGACATTCCGGTTCTGCTGGTCAAGTAATTGCCGGGCCGGAAGTTCCGGATTCTTGATTGCGGTCAATTCTTTCGTGTCGCGGGATGCGAAAGAATGGTGCACGACAAATACAACAAAGTTGGGCCGCGGTATCGCGGGGTTACTCAGCAAGCCGTCGTTTAACGTTTAGGAGGAGTGATATGAATATTCAGCGAGCATTGGCGCGCGGCATACTGCCGCTCGTGGCAGCTTTTGGTCTTGTGTCGGTTGCGGCCCCTGCGGCAGCATGGGAACCCACCAAGCCGGTTGAGTTCATCATCCCGGCGGGCACCGGCGGCGGCGCCGACCAGATGGCCCGCCTGA
>CBHTVL010000136.1:0-6061 GCA_966096475.1 uncultured Burkholderiales bacterium | reverse complement strand
AATCGGGCCGGTAATTGTGCCATTGCCTCACGCGCGGCTCGCTGGCTGTCAAAACTACCCCAAGTCATGGTCAGCGCAGGCTCACCTTTTGCGAGGGTACGATACACAAAATCATTATTTATTTCAATGATATTCGCGATAAATCTGAGATGTTGGTTCAGCTGTTGTTCGTCGCGCGCACCGAGCAGTTGGATGGTGTAAGTTTGGGCCGGGGATGCGCTCAGCCAGGCCGTGGTTGCGGTGAGTCTTTCCTGCAACAGTTTTGCCGTCGCCGGCGCACTGACCGGAGCCGCCGGTTTGGCGGTTTCGGCTGCTAGCGGCTGGGGTGGATTTGCGGCAGGAAGGCCTGCGGCTGCGGTTTCCGCGGTGCGCTCGACCGCAGTGCCGGGTTTCAAGGATTCGTTGTAAGTATTTGTTTTATTTGATGAATTTTCAAGGCTCGGCACCGGATTTGCGGCCGCTGGAGCCGGCGAAGGCGTTACCGTTGCCGCGGGCGCGGCCACCGGGTTTTGTCTGGCGCCGCCGAGCAGCGCAAACAGCGCCGCGCCGGCTGCCATGCCGACAATCAGGAGTCCGCCTCCCAAAATCCAGGGCGAGCGGGCCTTGGGTTCAGGTTGGTATTGCTGATGGGTAAATTCGCTGTCGCGGATGGCGGCATCAACGTGTTTCTGGCGCAGCGTGTGGGTGTTTTCGGCAAAAGCTGCCAGCAGCGCCTTGTCGGCAATCAGGTTGATGCGCCGGGTCAGGCCGCCGGAAACGCGTGCGATTTCACGGATGATGGCGTCGCTGAACAGATCCGGTCCGCGATAACCGGCAGTGCGCAGCCGGAACATCAGGTATTCGCGGGTCTCCGGTCCGGTCAGCGGCTCCAGCCGGAAACTGTGGGTGATGCGTTCCTTCAACTGGCGGATCTGGTTCTGGCGCAGGTTTTCATCGAGCTCGGGCTGGCCGAACAATACGATCTGCAGCAGCTTGTCGGATTTGGTTTCCAGATTCGACAGCAGGCGGATTTCTTCCAGCGTCGCAATCGGCATGCCCTGCGATTCTTCGACGAACAGCACCACGCGTTTGCCTTCGGCATGCCGCTTCAGCAGGTAATCCTGGATCGCGTGCATGACGGCGAGGCGGCTTTCGTCGCGCGTGATCTGCAATTGCAGCTCAAAGGCGATGGCGTGGAGAATTTCTTCGGGGGAAACGCTCGGATTCGCCAGATAAACGGTTTCGACGCTCTCGGCCAGCCGCGCCTGCAGCATGCTGCACAACATGGTCTTGCCGCTGCCGACTTCGCCGGTGACCTTGACGATGCCTTCACCCTGGGTGATCGCGTAAATCAGCGCTTCAAGGATGGGGCCGCGATTGCCGCCGCCGAAAAAGAAGTCGGTGTTCGGGGTGATCTTGAAGGGCGGCTGGGTCAGGCCGAAATGCTCGTAATACATTATTTGTCCTCGCCCGCTTCGCCGCGGGTCTGCATGCGGCTGTACAGGGTGGTGCGTTGGACGCCGAGCCGTTTTGCGGCCTGCGACAGGTTGCCGTTGGTCATCGCCAGCGCGGCTTCGATGAATCCGCGTTCCCAGCGTTTGAGGACTTCATCCAGTTTGAAATCCGGGTCGGCTTCGATCTGCCGGCGCGCCGCGTCGAGCAGCACGCTTTCTTCGGACATCTCGGCGAGTCCCTCCGGTGCCTGGACTTCGCGGTCGAATTCGGACTGCAGCAGCAGCGCAGTGATTTCAGTGCCCGCATACTTGGTGCAAAGGCGGATGACCACGTTGCGCAGTTCACGGACGTTGCCGGGGAAGGGGTAGTCGCGCCACATGCGCAGCGCATCCTTGCTGAGTTCGACCGGTTGCGCGCCGATCTGCTGCGCATAGAACGCGCGGAAATGATCGAGCAGCAGCTGTTTGTCATCGCCGAGATCGCGCAGCGCCGGCACGCCGATGGTGAACACCGACAGCCGGTGGTAGAGGTCGGCGCGGAAACGGTTGTGGCGGACTTCGCTGCGCAGGTCGCGGTTGGTTGCGGTGATGATGCGCGCATTGGATACCCGGTTCTGCGTTTCGCCGACACGCTGGAATTCGCCGTTTTCGAGTACGCGCAGCAGCTTGGCCTGCAGTTCCAGCGGCAGTTCGCCGATCTCGTCAAGGAACAGCGTGGAATCGACGGCGTCCTCGAAGTAACCGGCGCGTGCAGTCACTGCACCGGTGAATGCCCCCTTGGCGTAACCGAACAGCGTGGGTTCGACCAGCGTCGGTGAAATCGCTGCGCAGTTGAGTGCGAGGAAAGGCTTGCCGGCGCGCCGGCTCTGCTTGTGCAGCGCCTGGGCGACCAGTTCCTTGCCGCTGCCGGACTCGCCTTCGATCAGCACAGGGAACGGCGCATCGGCGAACTGGGTCAGCTGTTCGCGCAGCTTTTTCATCGGCGGACTGTTGCCGATCAGGCCTGAGGCATCGCTGCCGGTCTCCGCGGAAGTAACTTCCAGCGCCTGAAGCAGCAGCTTCCTGATCTGCGCCGGATCGGCCGGCTTGGAAACAAAATCGATGGCGCCCAGCGTCCGCGCGTGGCGCGCGTTGGATTCGTCGTTCTGTCCGGAAAGTACGATGATCTTGATCGAAGGTGCGATCGCGATCAGTTCGGCGATCAGCTGGAAACCCTCGTCAGGGCGGTGCGGTTTCGGCGGCAGGCCGAGGTCGATCAGCGCCAGAGCCGGCGGCATATCGCGCTGGCGCAGCAGCGCCTTGGCATGCGGGCGCGATTCCGCAGTGGTGACCGTAAAGTCGCTGCTCAGTACATAGCTCAGCGTGTCGGCGATGACCGGATCGTCATCAACGATCAGCAGTTCCGGTTTTCCGGGTTCTGTCACGTTTGAATCTTTTTATATAAGTGGCTGAAACAAAAAGGCATTGTGCCAGATTGCCGCGCCGGCGTGGCATCGGTCTGAACGGTTTTGCGCCGGTTCAATGCCCGGCGATGCACGCCAGGTAGGCGTGTTCAAGGTCGGGGGCATCATGCTGCCGGATGAAATCGGCGGGGGTTCCCGCAAACCGCAGTTGTCCGCGGTGGATGACGGCCATGCGGCTGCACATTTCCGCGACGTCATGCAGCGCATGGGTTGTCATTACCACCGTTCGCCCGCCGGCATGCTGGGCCTTGAGTTCGCGCTTGAGCAGGGCGCGTGCTTTCGGGTCGAGGCCGCTGGTCGGTTCATCAAGAATGTACATGTCCTTGCCGGACAGCAGGCAGGCGGCCAGCCCCAGCTTCTGCGTCATGCCTCTCGAATAGGCGCGCACCGGTTTGTCGAGTGCGCCGGCCGCCAGTTCCAGCGATTCGAGCATGCTGCGTGCGGCGGCTTCATCGTAGGGGCGGCGGTGCAGTTCGGCGGTGTAACGCAGGAAGTCCCGTCCCGAGAGGAAATAGGGCGGCGTGAAGCGTTCCGGCAGGTAGGCGATGCGGCTGCGCGCCGCTGTCTGGCGGTGCGGCTTGCCGAAGATTTCAATGCTGCCGCTGCCGGTGTCGCAGAAATCCAGTGCGCATTTGATCAGCGTGGTTTTGCCGGCGCCGTTTTCGCCGACCAGTCCGAAAAACTCGCCGGCGGCGATTTCGAGCGAGAGATCGGTGAGCGCAGCGGCGCTGGCATAGGATTTTGCGAGCTGGCGGATGCGCAGGGCGGGAACGGACATGCGGCGTAACTTAGCGTAAAGCACCCCGGGGGTAAACACCGCCGGATCGCCGATACCGGGCCGGGAGTGCAATTAAATCAAGGGGCTGGGGCGCTGCCCGCCGCGGGAACACCCCCTCCGGCGTTTGGTCGCACTGCCAATCTCGGCTAGAATCGCTTCCTTTGTTTCCGGCAGCAAAAGCCGCCCCAGTGGCCTCCGAACCCCTCATCGAAATCAAGGACGTCAACTTCGCGTACGCGCAGCGTCCGATATTGACGGGCATCAACATGTCGATCCCGCGCGGCAAGGTCGTCGCGCTGATGGGCATCAGCGGTTCCGGCAAGACCACGCTGCTGCGGCTGATGGGCGGCGTGATGAAGCCGACCACGGGCGAAGTGTGGATCAACGGCGAATGCACCAGCAGACTCGATACGCAGGGCATTTACCGCATGCGCCGGCGAATGGGCATGCTGTTCCAGTTCGGCGCGCTGTTCACCGACCTGTCGGTGTACGACAACGTGGCGTTCCAGATGCGCGAGCACACCGGCCTGCCGGAGAGCATGATCCGCGATCTGGTGATGATGAAGCTGCATGCCGTCGGATTGCGCGGCGCACACAAGCTGATGCCGGCGGAACTGTCGGGCGGCATGGCGCGGCGCGTGGCGCTGGCCAGGGCGATTGCGCTGGATCCGATGATCATGATGTATGACGAACCGTTTACCGGGCTGGACCCGATTTCGCTGGGTGTAATTGCCAACCTGGTGCGTGAACTGAACGATACGCTGGGCACGACGTCGCTGGTGGTGACGCACGACGTGCAGGAGGCGCTGGATGTGGTGGATTATGTGTATTACTTGTCGGACGGAAAAATGATGGCGCATGGCACGCCGGAAGAAATGCGCGCGAACAAAGACCCGCTGGTCTACCAGTTCGTGCACGGCGAAGCGGAAGGCCCGGTGGCCTATCAGTACCCGAGCAAGGATTTCTCGGATGATTTGAGATTGGGGGCGCGCCGTGCCGCATAGAACGCTGCCGTCGATCCGCCGTATCGGCGCCAATGCCATCGACATCGTGTTGCGGCTGGGTTATTCGGCGCGCTTCATCGGACTGACGCTGGCGCATTCGGGTACCAGTTTTGCGCGGCCGCGGCTGATCATCCGCGAGTTGTATTACACCGGTGTGCTGTCGCTGATCATCATTCTGGTGTCCGGCCTGTTCGTCGGCATGGTGCTCGGCCTGCAGGGTTACCAGACGCTGACCACCTACGGTTCCGAGTCGGCGCTGGGCGTGCTGGTCGCGCTGTCTCTGGTGCGCGAGCTGGGCCCGGTGGTGTCGGCGCTGCTGTTTGCCAGCCGCGCCGGTTCGGCGATGACTGCCGAGATCGGCCTGATGAAAGCGACCGAACAGCTGTCGGCGATGGAAATGATGGCGGTGGATCCGATTGCGCGCGTGGTCGCGCCGCGGTTCTGGGCCGGGGTGATTTCGATGCCGCTGCTGGCGGCGATGTTCAGCGCGATGGGTATTTTCGGCGGCTATGTGATCGGCGTGGTGCTGATCGGCGTCGATGAGGGTTCGTTCTGGTCGCAGATGCAGGGCGCCGTCGATGTCCGCGAAGACATCGTCAACGGCGTCATCAAGAGTTTCGTGTTCGGGGTGGCGGTGACCTGGATCGCGCTGTTTGAAGGGTATGACGCGCCGCCGACCGCCGAGGGCGTTTCGGGCGCGACAACGCGCACCGTGGTAACTTCATCATTGGCAATTCTGGGTCTGGACTTCATCCTGACCTCATTCATGTTCAGGGGTATGTAATGGGACGTTCAATGCTGGATCTGTGGGTAGGCATCTTCGTCGTCGCCGGCATGGCTGCGCTGGTGATCCTCGCGTTCAAGGTCGGCAATATGTCGAGCATGGGCAGCGGCGAGACCTACGAAATTTCCGCCAATTTCGACAATATCGGCGGCCTGAAACCGCGGGCGCCGATCAAGAGCGCCGGTGTGGTCGTCGGCCGCGTGACGTCGATCGAGTTCAACAACGAGCGTTTCACCGCCAAGGTGAGAATGGCTGTTGAAAAGAACTTCAAGTTTCCGAAAGACACCACGGCGTCGATCCTGACTTCGGGCCTGCTCGGCGAGCAGTACATCGGTCTTGAGGGCGGTGGCGACGACCAGATGCTCAAGGCCGGTGACAGCATTCGCCTGACGCAGTCGGCGGTGGTGCTGGAGAAACTGATCAGCCAGTTCCTGTTCGACAAGGCCGCCGAGGGCGGCGACGCCAAGAAGAAGTAAACCCGCACATTTCGCACAGAGATATCGTCATGAATAAGTCATTGTTTTCATTTGTTTTTTCTGCAATCCTGCTGTTGCTGCCGGCCGCTGCCGGCGCGGCTGCGAGCACCACGGCGCCTGATG
>CBHTVL010000135.1:0-6083 GCA_966096475.1 uncultured Burkholderiales bacterium | reverse complement strand
GACGGACAGGTCAGACGGGCCGCGCCGCCGACTTTCATCAGTGCCACACCATCGGTCCAGCACTTGATCACGCCGGTCAGCGGAAACTCGATCGGTTCACCGCGGCCGTACGAGCTGTCGAACTCGCGGCCGTCGGGAAACATGCCGCGGTAATGCACGCGCACCGTGGACGATGCGGTTGGTTGCGCGCCATTACCTTCCTTGACCATCAGGATGACCAGACCGCTGGGCGTGACCTTGGCGCCCGGCTCCTTGGCTGCGGCAGCGAGCGCCTTGTCCGGCGCCTGCGCGAGTACCGGCATTGCGGTTTGAAACACGCCGGCAAGGGCGCAGGCAACAACGAATTTCAGGGTATTGGTTTTCATGGAAACGTCCCGTTGTTCAGGTTTTTTTCGGAATGACAATCTGGGTCTGGGTGACGATGGCGACCTTGGTGCCGTCGAGATTGCTCACCGTTGTCTGCCACACCATGGTGGTGCGGCCGATATGCAGCGGTACGGTGTGCGCCTGGAGTTTTTCGCCTTCACCCGCGGCAAAAAAGTTGGTTTTGGATTCCAGCGTCGTCGTGCGGTAGCCCTCAGGCAGATTGGCCAGCGTGCCCATCGCCCCCAGCACGTCGGCAAAGGACATCAGGATGCCGCCGTTGATGCGGCCGCTGCGGTTCATGTGATCTTCGCTGACTGTCATTTCGGCACTGAGTCCCTTGCGGGTCAGACGCTTGAGATGGATGTGCAGTGCGCGGCCCATGCCCACCGACAGCGACTGTTCGATCATTGCGCGGTTGGCCGGCGGCAAGGCGACCTTCGCCGGCATGCGTGCAGCGGCGCTTTTGGGTTTTGAAACTTTGGATTTTACGGCTTTTGTTTTTTTTGCGGCGCTCACAACAGTTGTCCCTGTAATGGTATCGGCTCGAGTATAGCCGAGGCAGTGGCCTCCTCCATCAGCACGGCATCATCATTGCGCACGCTGTTGACCCGCGGACTGACACGGTGCATCCGCATTGCCGCCGGATCATAAGGTTGCAGCAAGACTTCCAGTCCGCGCGCGCCGGTATTGCGCGGATCAAGCCAGGCGTCATACGCCGCCGGCGGCACAATCACCGGCATGCGGTCATGAATGGTGGCCATCAGCGCATTCGCTGCCGTCGTCAGCACAGTAAAGGTTGTCATCGGCGGCGTCGCCGCATCGCCCGGCCGGAATTCATACAGTCCCGCAACAGCGAACAGTTCATCGTGCTGCATACGGAAGTAATAAGGCGTTTTATCGGAGCCGCTACGCTGCCATTCGTAAAAGCCGTTCATCGGCACCAGACAGCGGCGACGCCGGTACGCTTCGCGGAAGGTGGGTTTCTCAGCGACGGTTTCGGCTCGCGCATTGTTGAGCGGCGCACCCTTGCCCGGCGTCTTCGACCAGGCCGGCACGAAACCCCAGCGCATCAGCGTCAGCTGCGGGCCGCGTTCGGCATCAATGCAATACACCGGCAGATCCTGCATCGGCGGAATGTTGAAATGCGGCGCATAGTCGATGACCTCACCGCGAAACGCCAGCTTGTCGCCCTGCTTTCTTGTTTTAGGCCCGCGCAGGGCATACCGTCCGCACATGACTGCATTTTAAGTCACTGCCCGCATCGCGAAGATATTCTGTAAATATTTGTTTTGATTGAATAATTTTTTACTTGCTGCAGCCGGCAAATCTTGGCGTAATAGCGGCCACCATGAGAACACCCATCAACGGCGCAAACCTTCAATACGAAATCATCGGCAGCAGCGGCCCCTGGGTCGCGCTGTCGCCCGGCGGCCGCCGTCCGATGGCCGCAGTCAAAGCACTGGCGCAACACATCGCCGCCGGCGGTTATCGCGTGCTGATCCATGACCGCCGCAGTTGCGGCGCTTCGGAAGTGCTGCTCGGCGGCGACGCGGCCGAACATGAAGTCTGGGCCGATGACCTTTATGCCTTGCTGAAACAGCTCGATGCGCTGCCTGCATTTGTCGGCGGCAGCTCATCCGGCTGCCGCATGTCGCTGGCGTTTGCGCTGCGTTACCCGGAAGCCGTGCGCGGCCTGCTGCTGTGGCGTGTCACCGGCGGCCACTTTGCCGCGCAGCGGCTGTCGCGCGAGTATTACTCGCAATACATCACCGCCATGCAAAACGGCGGCATGGCCGCGATGTGCGAGACGCCGCATTTCCGCGATCTGATCGCCGCTTACCCGCCCAACCGCGAAAAACTGATGGCCGCCGATCCGCAGGCGGTGATTGCCGCGATGACGCGCTGGAGCAAGGGTTTCATCGATGAAGCCGGTTACCCGGTGATCGGCGCCACTGAAGCGCAGCTGCGCTCGATCAAGACGCCGGCCTGCGTCATTCCCGGCAATGACAACACGCATCCGAAGGCCGTCGGCGAAACACTGGCGCGCCTGCTGCCCGACGCGACGCTGAACATCCTGTTTGCCGAACATCTGGATGTCGATGTGGTGCCGCCCGAAGCCTGGGCGGTGAAGGAAAAGGAAATGGCGGCGATGCTGCTCGCCTTCCTCAATAGCCGGAGTCGCTGAGCCTCTTACGTTTTGTAGTCGGGGTAACGCTTCTCGACCAGGGCCAGGCTCGCCACCCAGTCGCGGCTTTCCGCGTCGTAGACGCCCATGCGGCCGAATTTCGCCGCACGCGCCACACACACCTCGTGATCCGGCAGGATCAGTTTGCCGCCGCCGGCGAGCGCGCCGAGCTGCGCGCGGCAGGCCAGTTCAAAAAAGTGGTGATAGATATAGGCCTCGGGCAGCGTCGTGCCGCAAACGAGCGCGCCGTGATTCTCCAGCAGCATGGTCCAGTGCTCGCCCAGCGCCGCGGCCAGCTGGTCCGCGCCCTCGCGCGTGGTGTCATCGGTGAGATTGGGATAACGCGCGATGCGGTTGTAAAAACGCATCGCCTGCTGGGTCAGCGGCAACAGGCCGTGCTGCTGTGCCGACACCGCGAGATTCGCCGGTGAATGGGTATGCACGGCGGCATTGATGTCCGGCCGCGTCCGTAATACCGAGGCATGCAGGTTATATGCGGCGGGGCTGGCCTTGAATGACGAGACACCGACCTGCCGGCCTTCGAGGTCATACTTCACCAGGTTCGACGCCGTCACCTGCTCCATCAGCACATTGTCGGCCTTGACCAGAAAATGCCCGGGCTCGCCGGGCACGCGCACCGAGATGTGGTTATAGGTCAGATCGACAAATACAAAATGCGCGACCAGCCGGTGCGCTGCCGCCAGTTCACAGCGCGCCTGCCATTCCGCGGCGGAGATCCCCGTCCGCGACACCCGCGGCCTTGCGGTGCGGGTGGCCGCGTGTTTCTCGGTGTGTTTCTTTTTTGAGCGGGTGGCCATCGCGGTTCAGTCGACCTTGGCGCCGGAGATGCGCACGACTTTTTCGTATTTCTCCATGTCGCGTTTCACAAAGGCCGTGAACTCCTCCACCGTGCTGCCCACCGGATCGGCGCCGAGTGCGATGAACTGCGCCTGCATCTCCGGCGTCTTCACGGTTTTGACCAGTGCGGCATTGACGCGGTTGATGATGGTGCGCGAAGTTTTGGCCGGCGCGAACATGCCGAACCAGTTCACCGCCTCGAAACCGGGCACGCCGGATTCATGGATGGTCGGCACGTCCGGCAACTGCGGCGAACGCTGCAGGCTGGCAATGCCCAGCACGCGGATCTTGCCGGTCTTGATGTAACCGACAATGGGCGCCACTGAATTGAACATCATGTTCATGTGTCCGGCGAGCACATCGGTCACCGCCTGCGGCGCACCCTTGTAAGGCACGTGAACGATGTCGACCCCGGCCATCTGCTTGAACAGCTCACCCGCAAGGTGGTTGGCCACACCGTTGCCGGCCGAGGCGTAATTCAGCTTGCCCGGCTGCGACTTCGCCAGCGCAATCAGTTCCCGGACCGTTTTCGCCGGCACTGAGGGATGGGTCATCAGAACGAAAGGTCCGATCGAAATCAGGCTGACCGGCGCGAAATCGCGGATGGTATCGTAGGGAATCCCTTTGCGCATATGCGGCAGGATGGTCAGCGCGCCGGGACTGCTGATGAACAGTGTGTAACCATCAGGCGCTGATTTCGCCGCGATCTCGGCGCCGATGACGCCGCCGCCGCCCGCACGGTTGTCAGCCACCAGTGACACGCCGAGCTGTTGCGACAGGCCCGGGAACACCAGCCGCGCCGTGACATCCGGCGTTGCGCCAGCCGGCACCGACAGAATCACGCGGATCGGCTTGTCCGGCCATTCGGCAGCCTGCGCAGCAAATACCGACAGCGCCGCGACCACGGACAACCCTGCTTTAAACATTGTTTTCATTGAAACTCCTCCTGACTATGCGATGCATGGTAACGGTTCGCTGCCTGCCGGTAAAATCGGACTTCGGCCGCTTTCAATCCATCTTCAATTCATCACCAGACACCCACCGGAGGAATTCTCATGACAGCAGGCAAGGAACTCGCAGGCAAGGTCGCACTCGTCACCGGCGCATCGCGCAACATCGGGCGCGCCATCGCGATCGCACTGGCGGAAGCCGGCGCCACCGTCGCTGTCAATGCGCGCAGCGCCAAAGCGGATGCCGATGCCGTGGTCGCTGAAATCCGCGCTGCCGGCGGCGTGGCAGAAACCTATATCGCCGATATCGCCGACAGCAAAGCCGTCAACACCATGGTCGCCGACATCACCAAAAAACACGGCAAGGTGGACATGCTGATTCTCAATGCGTCGATCCGCAAGGAAACCGCGTTTATCGACATGAGCTATGAAGAATGGCGCAGCCTGTTGTCGATCACCCTCGACGGTTCCTTCTTCTGCACCAAGGCCTGCCTGCCGTCGATGATTGCGGCCGGCGGCGGCAGCATCGTCACGCTGGGCGGCATGACCGCACTGTCAGGCGCCAAGAAACGCGTGCATGGCTCGGTCGGCAAACACGGCCTCTGGGGCATGACCCGCGCACTCGCGAAGGAACTGGGCGAACATCAGATCTACGTCAACTGCGTGGCGCCGGGACAGATGGATACCGCACGCGCGGCGGACCGCTCGGAACGCGCCCCCGTCACCAATGTTCCGATGGGGCGTCGCTCGACACCGGAGGAAGTCGCGGGGATCGTGCGTTATCTGTGCACCACTGCCGGTCGCATGATCAGCGGACAGCTGATCTATGTCGACGGCGGCCAACAAATGTTCTGAGGTTCTAAAGAGCCTGCTGCGCAACAACACCTTCATGCATGAACTGCAACCGCGCGAGATGAGCATACAGCCCGTCGGCGCGCAGCAGTTCATCATGGGTGCCGGTGGAATGCAGATGGCCGCGCTCCAGCACGAGAATGCGGTCGGCGGTGCGCACAGTGGCCAGGCGGTGTGCAATCACCAGCGTGGTACGGCCGCGGGACAGACTCTCCAGCGCGGCAGCCACCTGACGCTCGCTTTCGGCATCGAGTGAACTGGTGGCTTCATCCAGCAGCAGGATCGGACGGTCGGCCAGCAGGGCCCGTGCGATCGACAGCCGCTGGCGCTGACCGCCGGAAAGACGCACGCCGCGCTCACCCAGTTCGGTATCCAGCCCCTGCGGCAGGCGTTCGATGAATTCCATTGCATGGGCGGCTTCGCAGGCAGCACGCACTTCGTCCAGGCCGGCTTCGGGTCGGCCGAAGCGCACGTTCTCGGCGACGCTCGCGGCAAAAATCACCGGGTCCTGCGACACCAGCGCGACGGCCTTGCGCAGTTGCAGGGGCTCGCAATGGCGCAGGTCGGCGCCGTCGATCAGCACGCGCCCGCCCTGCGGGTCATAAAAACGCAGCAGCAGCGCAAAAATCGTGGTCTTGCCCGCACCCGAAGGACCAACCAGCGCCACGCGCTCACCCGGATGTACGGAAAAATCCAGTGTCGACAGCGCCGGCGCATCGAGCCGCGTCGGATAGGCGAAGCTGACGTTTTCAAAACGGATTTCGCCGCGCGGCCGCGCCGGCAACTGAATACGCGGTTCGACCACTGTCAACGCGGATTTTGCATCGAGCAGTTCCATCAGGCGTTCGGTGGCCCCCGCAGCGCGCTGGATC
>CBHTVL010000134.1:0-6102 GCA_966096475.1 uncultured Burkholderiales bacterium | reverse complement strand
GGTTGCGCTCTACCAACTGAGCTATTCCCGCATCGCCTGCAACTTGCAGCCGCGAATTATAAGCCAAACCGGCGAAATCCCGCAACCACCCCTATATCCGGCCGCGGGCCGCCGCCCAGGCCATTTTCAGGTAATACCCCATCGAAATCAGGGTCAGCAAGGCCGCCGCCCAGATCAGCCAGGTGCCCCAGCGCTGCGGATCAAAATCGCCGATGGCCTCGTGATACAGCAACATCGGGATGGCAATCATCTGGGCCGCGGTCTTGATCTTGCCGACCATGGACACCGCGACGCTCTTGCCCTGCCCGATCGAAGCCATCCATTCCCGCAGTGCCGAAATCGCGATTTCGCGTCCGATGATGATCAGCGCCACCACCGCGTCGACACGACCCAGCTGGACCAGGATGATCAGCGCGGCAGCCACCATCAGCTTGTCGGCGACCGGATCCAGGAAAGCACCGAAGGCCGAAGTCTGGTTCAGACGGCGGGCCAGCCAGCCGTCCAGCCAGTCGGTAATCGCAGCGACGGTAAAAATAATGGTCGCCACCAGATTCTGCGCGGCATGGGACAACCAGGCCTGCTCAAAATAAAACACGCCGGCAAACAGCGGAATCATCAGAATCCGCAGCCAGGTCAGCAGAATGGGGAGATTGAAAGTCATTTCAGTGCAATATGCTCAGTGCAACGCGTCATAAATCCGTTCAGCCAGTTCCTTGCTGATGCCCTCAACCTGCGCCATTTCCTCGGCGCTCGCCGCGATCAGACCGCGCAAACCGCCGAAACGCGCCATCAGCCGCTGGCGCCGCTTGGCCCCCACGCCGGGAATTTCCTCCAGCGTCGACACCGAACGTGTTCTTGCCCTGCGTGCGCGATGGCCTTCAATGGCAAAACGGTGCGCCTCGTCACGGATCTGCTGTATCAGATGCAGGCCGGGATCATCCGGCTGTAACCGGAATGCTCCCTCACGCCCCGCCATCAGCAACTGCTCCATTCCCGGTTTGCGCGACACGCCTTTGGCAACACCAAGCAGCGGGACACTCAGGCCCAACTCGCCGGCCACTTCGATGGCAACCCCCAACTGTCCCTGGCCGCCATCAATCATGATCAGGTCAGGCATCTTACCCTCTCCGGACACCACCTTGCGATAGCGCCGTGTCAGCACTTCGCGCATCGCGCCGTAGTCATCACCCGGCGTGACCTCCTTCATGTTGAAGCGACGGTATTCGCCGTTTTGCATGGCGCCCCGGTCGTAGACCACGCAGGACGCAACTGTCGCCTCGCCCTGGGTATGGCTGATGTCGAAACACTCGATGCGCTGTACCGTTTCAGGCAAATCCAGCGCGCGCTGCAGCGCCATCAGCTTCGCCGCGTCATCCAGCTTGCGGGCATTACGCTGGGCAGCCCCAAGCTCGGCATTTTTGGCCGCCATCTGCAGCCAGACCCGGCGTTCGCCAATGGGGTTGGCGCTGATTTGCACCCGTCGACCGGCCCGCTCGGACAAGGTCTCTTCCAGACCCTCCACCGTAATCGCCTCCCCCGCGACCAGTTGCGGCGGCACCGGATGCAGCAGGTAATGCTGGGCAATAAAGGCTTCAATGATCTGCGCCGGCTCGACGCCGTCAGCGTTCTGCGGGAAAAAATTACGGTCGCCCAGGTGCAGTCCGCCGCGGATCATCACCAGATTGACGCAACAAACGCCGGCATCAAAACCGCAGGCAATCACATCGACATCGCGCCCGGCATCGCTGCTGACGTACTGCCGTTCCCGGACCTTGCGCAAAGCGCTGATCTGGTCGCGGCACACTGCCGCCTCTTCATATCGCATTTCCACGGCTGCGACATTCATGCGTTCCGTCAATCGATCGAAGACTGCATTTTCTTCGCCGGCCAGAAACATCTCGGCGCTGCGCACGTCATCGGCATATTCGGCTTCGCCGATCAGCTTCACGCAAGGTGCGGTACAGCGCCGGATCTGGTGTAACAGGCAGGGCCGTGAACGATGCTCGAAGACGCTGTCTTCACAGGTCCGCAGCCGGAATACTTTTTGCAGCAGCTGCATGCTTTCGCGGACGGCGCCGGAATTCGGAAAAGGACCGAAATAGCGGTTCTGCTTGTCAGGATTGCCGCGAAAAAATCCCAGTCGCGGGAAACGGTGCCCGCTCAGCTTCAAATAGGGATAGGACTTGTCATCGCGAAACAGGATGTTGTAACGCGGCGACAGCGCCTTGATCAGATTGTTCTCGAGCAGCAGCGCCTCGGACTCCGAGCGCGTGACGGTGGTGTCGATGGTGACGATCTGCGCCACCATCAGGCGTATCCGGGGTGACAGCGCCTCGCTGCGCTGGAAATAGGAAGTGACGCGTTTGCGCAGGTCCAGCGCCTTGCCGACGTAGAGGACCTCGCCCTCCTTGCCGATCATCCGGTAAACCCCCGGCAAATGGGGCAAGCCCGCGGCGATTTCCGAAGGTTCCGTCATGCTCAGCCTGTTGCAGCCAGCCGGTCGGTGTATTGGCGGATGGCCGCGAAAACTTCGTGGAACATGTCGGTGGTCAGCCGTCTCGTATTCGTGTTGTAGCGGCTGCAGTGATAACTGTCGAACAGACGGACACGGCCGCCTTTGATGTCATGGCTGGCGCCGTGCCGGAACGGAAAGTCGGCAATGCGCTGGTCGAAAGCGCGTAATACCGCCTGATGGGCAACAGTGCCCAAAGCCAGTATCGCAGTGCCCGGATTCAGCGCTTCCAGCTCCGTTCGCAAAAATCCATTGCATTCACGGATTTCCGCGGGCAGAGGCTTGTTTTCCGGTGGCAGGCATTTGACGGCATTGGTAATCCTGCAACCTTTCAGCACCAGACCGTCATTGGCGGCAATCGCCACGGCCTGGCTGCCGAAGCCGTAGCGGTGCAGCGTGTCGTACAGCAACACGCCGGCATAGTCGCCGGTGAACGGCCGCCCGGTCCGGTTGGCGCCATGCATGCCGGGCGCCAGACCGACGATCAGCAAACGGGGATTGCTGTCGCCAAACGGCACAACGGGGCGCGCATGATATTCAGGGTATTCCGCCCTCACTGCGGCGAGATGCTCAGACAGCCGCGGGCAGCGCGTGCAGGCCGTCGAAAAGGCTTCCGGTCCGCGTCCGCTTGCTGCTTTTTGTTTCGGCATTACTCAGGCAAACGGCAGATCGCCGCTGTGAGCGCCCAATCCGGCAATCGCATGGAGTGCCGCCACATAGCGCGGATCCTCGCGCAGTTTGACGGCATCCGCCGCGTGCGCACGACCGTGCAGACGTGCGAGCCGCGCGAGACTGACTGCGGGCATCGTGTAATGCAGGCCGGCCAGCAATTCATCGGCGAATTGCGGGTTGTTGCAAACCAGAACCATGTCGCAGCCCGCCTTCAGTGCCGCCTCGCCGCGCGACACCACATTGCCGGCAACGCTGGCGCCTTCCATGCTGAGATCATCGCTGAAAATCACGCCGTCAAACCGGAGTTCCCCGCGCAGAATGCGTTTCAGCCAATGTTCGGAAAAACCGGCCGGGGACGGATCGACCCTGGGATAAATCACGTGAGCCGGCATGATGCCGCCCATTCCGCTGTCGACCAGGCGGCGGAACGGCAACAGGTCTTCGCCTTCGATGTCCGCATAAGAACGCTCATCAATCGGCACCTCATGGTGCGAATCCGCACTGACATGACCATGACCGGGAAAATGTTTGCCGACAGCAGCCATGCCGCCGTCACGCAGGCCGTGCATCAGAGCCGTGGCCAGCTCGGCAATCGCATCAGCCTTGCTGTGGAAGGCCCGATCGCCGATCACGCTGCTGTTGCCGTAGTCGACATCCAGCACCGGCGCAAACGACAGATCAACGCCGTACACCCGGAGTTCGGCCGCCAGTACAAAACCGACCTCATGCGCCAGTGCAGCGGCATGGCGGCGGTCGCTGTCCCAGATCAGTCCAAGTTCCCGCATCGGCGGCAGCTTGGTAAAGCCGTCACGGAAGCGCTGCACCCGCCCGCCTTCATGATCCACGGCAATGATCAGCGCCGGACTGCGCAGCGCGTGAATCTCCGAGGTCAATTGCTGCAACTGCTGGCAAGACTCCAAATTACGGCTGAACAGGATGACGCCGCCGACCAGCGGATGCAGCAGACGTTTGCGGTCTTCAGCAGTCAGTTGTGTGCCGGCAACATCGAGCATTACCGGACCGAGAGACATGGGTGGATTCATTTTTCGAGCACCACGCAGGCGCAGGCTAGGTTGGATTCGTCGCTGATGGTCAGGTGATGACTGGTGATGCCGTTGCGCCTGACCATCGCCTCAAGCGCTTCGTTGAATGCAAGGCTGGGTTTTCCTGCGGGGTTCTGTACAACGCTGATGCATTGCAGTGTGACGGGGTAACGGAAGCCGGTGCCCATGGCCTTGGAAAACGCTTCCTTCGCGGCAAACCGGTTGGCCAGAAACAGCACCGGTTGTGCGCTGCGCAGATAACGCGGCTGCTCCAGCGGCGTCAGCACCCGTTTGACGAAGCGCTCGCCATACTTGTCGAGCAGTCTGGCGACGCGGTGCGGTTGAATGACGTCGATGCCAATGCCGTAAATCATGGTTTGATCCGGTCCATGGCGCGAAGGTAGGCCTCAACCGCAGCGGCGAGTCCGAGTTCGAGTGCGTCGGCAATCAGTGCATGGCCGATGGACACTTCCGCCACGCCGGGTACAGCGGAAAGAAACAGCGGCAAATTGGCCTGATTCAGATCGTGACCGGCATTGACCTCAAGACCGGCCGCCACGGCGCTACGCGAGGTTTCCGCATAACGGGCAACGGTTGCAGCCTCCTCGGCCGTGCCGAACGCAGCCGCATAGGGCTCGGTATAAAGTTCAACCCGGTCCGCGCCGATGGCAGAAGCGATGATCATCGCTTCCGGCAACGGATCCATGAACAGGCTGACGCGGATGCCCAGGCCTTGCAGCTCCGCGATCACCGGCCGCAACCGGTCGCCATGCCGGTCCAGATCCCAGCCGTGATCCGAAGTGAATGCAGCGGGATCGTCCGGCACCAGCGTGCATTGCTGAGGTCGCACAGCGCGGGCCAGCTCCAGCAGCGGCGGCTCAAAGGGATTGCCTTCGATGTTGAATTCGGCATCAGGCCACTGCTTGAGCAGTTGCGAGAGCTCGTGCACATCGGAGGCACGGATATGCCTCGCATCGGGCCTCGGATGAACAGTGATGCCGTGTGCACCCGCGCGCAATGCGATATCCGCTGCGCGGACAACGCTCGGAATGCCGAGGTTGCGCGAGTTGCGCAGCAATGCAATCTTGTTGACGTTGACGCTGAGTTTGGTCATGCCTTGGTCATGCCTAGTGCGGCCTGCATTCTCTATAGTTGCTGCAGGTCTCGCAGCAGTTGTCGGGTGTGCAGCGTCTGGTTGCCCAGGCAATGGTTGATCAAAGAACGCATCAGTACCTTGCTCTGCTGCACGGTCCGCGGATCGGTGTATTGATCGACGGCCATATCCATCAGCGTTTGCCCAGCCAATTCTACGCCGCTTTGCTCACCGTTTTCACCGGCAGCGACCGGACCGCGATCAGGCACATAGCGGTAGCGTCCGTCAGCCACGATGGGCGCGCCGCTGACCGCCTCTCGGTCAAACACCAGCCCGTAACCCAGTTCCTGCAGCAGCACGCGCTCGAAACGGCGCAGCACCGCGGCATGATCCTGCGCCGCTGGAAGCTGCGCCAATGCGGTCGCATAGGCTTCGAACAGCTCCTCGTGGGGATCTTCCCGGGGCAGCAGTTTCAATAACAGCTCATTGAGATAAAAACCGCAAATCAGGCTCAGGCCGCGCAAGGGCGCATAACCTCCCTGCCACTCCGCCTTGTGCAGGGTTTTTAATTCGGATTTCCCCGACCAGCTGAGCATCAGCGGCTGGAATGCCATCAATACCCCGCGCAGTGCGGAGCGCGGGCGCCGGGCGCCGCGCGCAATGACGGCGACCCGCCCCACTTCCCGTACGTAGATTTCCGCGACCAGGCTGGTCTCGCGATAGGGATAGGTATGCAGCAGATAGCCGGGGTGCCCGTCACGGCGGGGTCGTTCAGCGGCCAT
>CBHTVL010000133.1:0-6115 GCA_966096475.1 uncultured Burkholderiales bacterium | reverse complement strand
CTGAAAGCCCAGGCCCAGACCGGCGGCCGGCGCATCGAAGCCGCGCAGCTGCTCGGACTCGGCCGCAACACTCTGACGCGCAAGATCCAGGAACTGAAAATCGAACCGGGCCGCAGCGAAGAAGGCTGAACCCGGCGCAGCCTGCCGTCAGGCCGCAAGGTTTAGCCGGCTGCGGCGCCGGTGTTGAATTCCGCAATCACCGGGGCATGATCGGAAGGACGCTCGTTGCCGCGCGGTTCGCTGTCGATGATGGATGAGGTGCAGACCGCGGCCAGCGCCGGCGAGGCGAGGATGTGGTCGATGCGCATGCCCATCTTGCGGCGGAACGCGTTCATCCGGTAATCCCACCACGAATACGAACGTTCCGGCTGTGTAAACAACCGGAACGTGTCTTTCAGCCCCAGTTCGTTCAGCCGCGCCAGTGCGGCACGCTCCGCGTCGCTGCATAACACCTTGCCTGCCCAGGCCTGCGGGTCATGGACATCGGCATCCGCCGGGGCGATGTTGTAATCGCCGAGCAGCGCCAGCGAGGGATGCTGCGCCATCTCCGCACGCAGCCACTCCGTCAGTGCATTCAGCCAGTCGAGCTTGTAGCGGTATTTGTCGGACTCGACCGATTCGCCGTTGGGTACATAGACACAGACCACGCGCACGCCGTCGAGCGTAGCCGCGATCACGCGTTTCTGCGGGTCTTCGAATCCCGGAATCCCCATGCTCACGGCGCTGACCGGCTTGCGTGAGAGGATCGCCACGCCGTTATAGGTTTTTTGTCCGCTGAATGCGACCTGATAGCCGGCGGCGATGATTTCCGCCATCGGGAAATTCACGTCTTCGGTCTTGGTTTCCTGCAGGCACAGCGCATCCGGCGAATGTTTGCCCAGCCAGTCCAGTACCTGCGGCAGGCGGACTTTCAATGAATTGACGTTCCAGGTGGCAAGTTTCATGACGGACAGACCGGCGGGTTGTTGGCGACAGCCGGCATGGTACATCCCCTGTGCCGTACCGTACATAACCTTTTGTTTTTATTGAATTCCTTCCGGCATCCCGCCTTGAATGCGACAGGTGTCGCGCTTGAATTGACTTAAATCAAGATGGCTGCAGGGCGTTTATTCAAACTGCAGGCATAAACAAGCATCAGTGATGCATCTTTGATCGCTGTTCAAGGGGGACGCATGCACATTTCCAGTCTGATTGTTCACGCCAAGCCCGGCATTGAGGCGCATTTCCGTGCGCATCTGTCGGCGCTCGAAGGTGTCGAGCTTCATGCCGTTGCCGATGACGGCCGGATGATTGTCACGATGGAAAGCGCCGATGACGCGGCGATCCGCAGCACTTACGAGGCTATCGAGCGCCTGGACGGCGTGTTGTCGGTAGCCATGGTTTATCACCAGGTCGAATCCGATCCTGACAAGGAGATCTGACATGCAGCAGTTAACCCGGCGGGACTTCATCAAGGCCAGCGCAGTCAGCGCGGCATCCACGGTTGCGGGTATCAGCGTGCCCGGCGCAGAGGCGCTGGCGCAGAGCGCGGCGACCGACGGCGTGCGATGGGACAAAGGCGTTTGCCGTTACTGCGGTACCGGCTGCGGGGTACTGGTTGGCGTTCGCGACGGTCGCGTGGTGGCGACGCAAGGTGACCCGGATGCGCCGGTCAACAAGGGCCTGAACTGCATCAAGGGTTACTTCCTGTCGAAAATCCAGTACGGCAAGGACCGGTTAACCCGGCCGATGCTGCGCATGAAAGACGGCAAGTTCGACAAAAACGGCGAGTTCCAGCCGATTTCCTGGAAGCAGGCGCTCGATATCATGGAAGAGAAGTGCAAGGCCGCGCTGAAGGTGGGCGGCCCGCGTGCGATCGGCATGTTCGGTTCCGGGCAATGGACGATCTGGGAAGGTTATGCGGCAGCCAAACTGTTCAAGGCCGGTTTCCGCTCGAACAATCTGGACCCGAATGCGCGCCATTGCATGGCTTCTGCCGTGGCGGGGTTCATGCGTACCTTCGGCATCGACGAACCGATGGGCTGTTATGACGACATGGAACACGCCGATGCCTTCGTGCTGTGGGGTTCCAATATGGCGGAGATGCATCCGATCCTGTGGTCGCGCATTACCGACCGCCGGCTGACCGCCAAACACGTCAAGATGCATGTGCTGTCGACGTTCACCCACCGCTCCTGCGAACTGGCCGACAACGAGCTGATTTTCAAGCCGCAGAGCGATCTGGCGATCCTCAACTACATCTGCAATTACATCATCCAGAACGGCGCGGTGAACGAGGAGTTCGTCAGGCGCAACGTCAATTTCCGAAAAGGTGTCACCGACATCGGCTACGGCCTCCGGCCCAACCATCCGCTGGAGCAGGTTGCCAACAACAACGGTTATCCCGGCGCCGACGGCAAACCCAAAGGCAATCCGGACAACTCGGCACCGATCACTTTCGACGAGTTCAAGCAGTTTGTTTCCGAGTACACGCTCGACAAGGCGCATGAAATTTCAGGTGTGCCCAAGGACAAGCTGGAAGCGCTGGCCAGGGTCTATGCCGATCCGAAGACCAAGGTGGTGTCGTACTGGACCATGGGTTTCAATCAGCACACCCGCGGTACCTGGGTAAACAACATGATTTACAACGTGCACCTGCTGGTCGGCAAGATTTCCGAGCCGGGCAACGGGCCGTTCTCGCTGACCGGTCAGCCCTCGGCCTGCGGTACCGCGCGGGAAGTCGGTACTTTTGCCCACCGGCTGCCGGCCGACATGGTGGTGGTCAATCCCAAGCACCGCGCGATCAGCGAGCAGCTGTGGAAGCTGCCGGAAGGGACGATTCCCGACTGGATCGGCCTGCACGCTGTTGCGCAGAGCCGCGCGCTGAAGGACGGCATCCTCAAGTTCTACTGGACCACGACTACCAACAATATGCAGGCGGGCCCGAACATTAACGGCGAGATCTGGCCGGGATTCCGTAATCCTGCCGCATTCGTCGTGGTCTCCGACGCTTACCCGACGGTGACCGCGCTGGCCGCCGACCTGATCCTGCCCTCGGCAATGTGGACGGAGAAGGAGGGCGCTTTCGGCAATGCCGAGCGGCGTACCCAGTTCTGGCGTCAGCAGGTCAAGGCGCCGGGCGAAGCCAAATCCGATCTCTGGCAATACGTCGAATTTTCCAAACGCTTCCGCACGGAGGAAGTGTGGCCGGCCGAGCTGCTCGACAAGGCGCCGCAATACAAAGGCAAAACGCTGTACGACGTGTTGTATGCCAACGGCGTCGTCAACAAATTCCCGGTGTCGGAAATCCAGAAGGGATTTGATAACGACGAAGCCAGGGATTTCGGCTTTTACCTGCAGAAGGGCCTGTTTGAGGAATACGCGCAGTTCGGCCGCGGCCATGCCCATGACCTGGCGCCCTTCGACACCTATCACCGCGCGCGCGGTTTGCGCTGGCCGGTCGTCGACAACAAGGAAACCCTGTGGCGTTTCCGCGAGGGTTACGACCCTTATGTAAAAAAAGGCGAGGGCGTGAAGTTTTACGGCAAGCCCGACGGCAAGGCCTGGATATTTGCGTTGCCGTACCAGCCGGCCGCCGAACAGCCGGATGGTGAATTCGATCTCTGGCTGTCGACCGGTCGCGTGCTGGAGCACTGGCATACCGGAACGATGACCCGGCGTGTGCCCGAGCTGTACCGTGCGATGCCCGATGCCTGGCTGTACATGCACCCGGATGATGCGAAAAAACGCGGCCTGCAGCGCGGCGACCCGGTGAAGGTGATGACCCGTCGTGGTGAGGTGACCACACGAGTGGAAACCCGCGGCCGCAACAAGCCGCCGGAGGGTCTGGTGTTCATGCCCTTCTTTGACGAGCACCGCCTGGTCAACAAGCTGACGCTGGATGCCACTTGTCCGATCTCCAAGGAGACCGATTTCAAGAAGTGCGCCTGCAAGGTGGTGAAGGTTTAAGGGGCTATGTCCCGCCGCAGCACGCGACGGGACTGTCAATGCAACGCCAATGACCGCCACAGATCAAACCCGTCGCAGTGAACGCCGCGAATTCATGCTGGATACCGCAAAGATGGCTTGCGGTGTCGGCATGCTTGGTCTCGGCCTGGGTTTGTACGGCAAGCAGGCCCGCGCCCTGCCGCCGGGGGAGATCCGTCCGCCGGGTGCGTTGAAAGAGGACGATTTTCTCGGCGCCTGCGTGCGCTGCGGTTTGTGTGTGCGCGATTGTCCTTACGACATTCTGTCGCTGGCGCGTCCCGGTCATGAAGTGGCGACCGGCACGCCGTTTTTTGTCGCCCGCAACAAGCCCTGCGAAATGTGCGAGGACATCCCCTGCGTCAAAGCCTGCCCGACCGGCGCACTGGATCCGGCGCTGACCGACATCACCAAGGCGAAAATGGGTCTCGCGGTGCTGGTTGATCACGAGACCTGCCTCAATTTTCTCGGTCTGCGCTGCGATGTCTGTTACCGCGTCTGTCCGCGGATCGACAAGGCGATCACGCTGGAACTGCAGCACAACGAAAGAACCAGCAAACACACTCGTTTTCTGCCCACCGTACATTCCGACCAGTGCACCGGTTGCGGAAAATGCGAAGCGTCCTGCGTGCTGGAAGTCTCCGCGATCAAGGTGTATCCGGTGGCGATGGCCAAGGGTGAGCTGGGTAGCCACTATCGCATCGGCTGGGAAGAAAAACGCAAAGCCGGCAAATCCCTCGTTGAGGACCGCAACATCATCGATCTGCCGGATCGTCTGCCGGAAGGGGTGAAGCTGGAAGGGCATTCCGATCCCGGCAGTCTGGCCGGCCAGCCCGCGCCTTCCACGGCTGCAGGTGTGGACAGTCTTCGACCCGTATTGCCGGGCGGCAGGCTGGAAAACCGTATGAACGACGAGGCGCCGCGATGACTGCCATCGGTATCGAAGCGCTGCAGGCCAAAGGCTGGTGGGCAACGCATCGCTGGCTGCTGCTGCGCCGGCTGTCGCAGCTGTTGGTGATGGCGCTGTTCATGGCCGGGCCGTGGCTGGGTCTCTGGCTGGTCAAAGGTAATCTCAATCACAGCCGCACGCTGGATTTGTTGCCGATGACTGATCCGCTGGTATTGCTGCAGTCACTGGCCGCCGGACATTCCGTGGAACGCAATGCGCTGCTGGGACTGGCCGTGGTGCTGCTGCTTTATCTGATCATCGGCGGTCGCGCCTACTGTTCCTGGGTTTGTCCGGTCAATGTTGTGACCGATGCCGCCGCATGGCTGCGCCGGCGCATCGGCATCAAGGGCAGCGCGCATATCCCGCGCCGCGCGCGTTACTGGATACTGGGCATGACGCTGGCGCTGGCCGCGATCACCGGCAGCATTGCCTGGGAAATGATCAATCCGGTGTCGATGCTGCAACGGGGACTGATATTCGGCATGGGTGCCGGCTGGATGGTGATTCTCGCGGTGTTCCTGTTTGATCTGTTTGTGATGAGCCGCGGCTGGTGCGGTCATCTCTGCCCGGTGGGCGCCTGTTACAGCCTGATCGGCCGCTGGAGCCTGCTGCGCGTATCCGCGGTGCACCGCGACAGCTGCAACAACTGCATGGATTGTTTTGCGGTGTGTCCCGAACCGCAGGTGCTGCGTTCGCCGCTGAAGGGTGCAGCCAAAGGTGCTGGTCCGGTGGTGCTGTCGCCGAATTGCACCAATTGCGGCCGTTGCATCGATATCTGTTCCAAGGATGTTTTTACCCTGGGCAGCCGTTTCAACAATCCCGTTTCCATGGCCGGCGTGTCCGCGACAGCGCCGAAATGATCATTCCATTTTTCCCGGTGAGGACTGCAACATGAAAAAGACCACAACGATAATCGTGCTGGCGGTGCTGTGCTCCGCTGTCCTGGGGTGTGTCGGTGTCCAGCAACTGCAGACCATGCGCGGCGCCGATGTGCCGGAGGCCGATCAGGCGCCGCAGGATCTGGCTTATCAGGGCAAGAGGCCCGGAGAACTCAAGCTGATCGAGAGGACTTTCGAGGGCCAACCGCCGCTGATCCCGCATGCCATTGCCAACTACGACGAAATCACGGTGACCGAAAACCCGTGCATCGAATGCCATATCAGCAATGATTTCAAAGGCAAGAAAATGCCGCGAGTCAGCAAC